>NZ_JANMSQ010000248.1:0-10481 GCF_031389465.1 Pseudolysinimonas sp. | reverse complement strand
CGCGCGCGGCGGCGACCCGACTCACGGCGCTGCCGGGGCTGAGCACACCGACGACGCGCGTACGGCGACCGGGGACGGCGGGTCCTGCGGGCACCAGGTCATCGACACGGATGACGAGGGAGTCCGAGTCGCCGACACCGGGAACGGCCGTGGCGAGCGCTTCGGTGAAGGTTGCGAGGCCGCACCGCGTCGGCGGGTAGGTGCTGAGGAATCCGTACGTGGTCACGTGGCGCCCGTTCCTGACCCGTCACCCGGATTGCGGTGCGACGATCGTTCCCGAGACGTCTGCCGGTCGGCACCTCTCGCGGGACCCCGCCATCGCGATCCGGTGGCCGCGGAAGTCTGTACTCCGGCAACCTTGCGGTCACCATACGCCTCGTACCTGCGAATCGGTCGGTCCGCCAGCCCCCGCGCGCGCGACCGTCACGATGCGAAGATGCACCATGCGACGCGACGCGACGGTGGCCCTCGACCTCACATCCGACGGATCGGCGCAGGTCGCCCTTGCCGTCGGTGTCGCGACCGGCCACGACGCCGAGGAACGCTTCGCGGCCACGCAGGCGGGGCGCGTCCTGCCGGTGACGGTACTCGACGACATCCATGGTGGTCGTCTTCATGTGATCGATGTGCGGGCCGGCGACGTGCACATCGAATACACCGCGACCGTGAGCGGTCAGGCGATTCCCGCCGATCTCGATGCGATGCAACAGATCCGCTACCTGCGCCCCAGCCGATACTGCGAGTCCGACCTGCTGCGACCGATCGCGGTCGCCGAGTTTTCAGGCCTGCGCGGCGCGGAGCTGCTCGCCGCCGTCGCGAGTTGGGTCGGCGTGCGGATCGCCTACGTCACCGGTTCGAGCCTGCCGACCGACGGGGCCGTGCGCACCATGTTGTCGCGCCGCGGCGTGTGCCGCGACTTCGCCCACCTCGTCGTCGCCTTCCTCCGTGCCCTCGATGTGCCCGCCCGTGTGGTCGCGGTCTACGCGCCGGGCTTGACGCCGATGGACTTCCATGCGGTCGCCGAGGCGGCGATCGACGGCGTCTGGCACGTTGTCGACGCGACGACGCTCGCTCCGCGACAAAGCCTGGTGCGCATCGCGACGGGTCGGGATGCCGCCGACATCGCCTTCCTGTCGGCTCGCGGCGACCTGCCGGTGCGGATCGCCGACCTGCAGGTGCTGGCGATCGCCGATGAGCTTCCGCTCGATGACACCCTTGAGCTGGCCGTTCTGCGCTGACCCCACGGCAGGCAACCTGGGAGTTCGCACAGCTGCGCGGCCTACCGTCAGGGGGTGCTCCCTCCCGTCTCGACTCGCTTCTTGCTTTCTGCGATCGAGACGAAGCGCCGAGAAGATGCTGCGCTGCGCTGGCGTCAGTCGTTTCAGCCCGGCCGCCCGCCTCAGCCCAGTCGTCCGGTTCCGCCCAGCCGCCGCCCGACGGGCACCGGCGAACGCCCCGCAAGCTCCGTGCGTTCAGACCGGGTCTAGCCCCGTGGGACGCCTGCGGGAGCTGCTCGACGAACTGCAGGCGCGTAAGACCGCCGCGACTGCTACCGCCGACGATCGCGCCACCGACGAGTGGCGCAGCGAAGGCGGCGCCAGCCCGTCAGTTCAGCGGGTGGAAGACGACTCCGCATCGAGATCCGCTCCGTCGACGTCATCGCCATCGGGGATGACCGACTCAGTCTGACCTTGGAAGGTCGCCGAGAGCGTTCGGTACGACCGGGTCAGGAAGGCGAGCAACGCGAACACGATCATCGCGAGTCCGGCGAACAGGAAGACGATCGCGATCCCGCGAACTTCACCGTCGCCGAGCAGCCAGCTCCAGGCCTGCGTGCCGCCACCGTCGTTCATGTACGGAATGATGATGAACTCGGCGATCGGCGCGATCAGGAATGCGGTGACCGGCGCCGCAGCCGCCTCGAATGCCGCCGCGAACCCGAAGACCCGACCCTGCGTGCGGAACGGCACCACCTTCTGAATCACGGTCTGCTCCGACGCCTCGATGGCGGGAATGATCGTCATGTATAACCAGATGCCAGCCGCGTACAACAACCAGGACTCGCGGATCGTGAACAGCGCCCCGAGAGCGCCCATGACGATGACCAGGATGAGCATCGTGCGGATCGGATTGCGGCCGAGGCCGAACTTGGCGACGAAGAGCCCGCCGATGATGAACCCGGTCGACGCGACCGCGAACACCACTCCCCACAGTTCTACGGGGAACAGTTCGAGCCCATAGGGATCCATCAGCGCCATGTAGACGCCGCCGATGAGGTTGTTGAACGTCGAGAAGATGATCAGCGCGAACAGACCCGGCACGAGCTTGATCGCGCTCCAGGCTCCGCGGATGTCGATGACCGGAGTCTTCTCGGCGACCTCGGGCTTGCTCTCCGGAATCGACAGGAAGAGCAAGTGGAGGAACGCGAGCGCGGTGAAGATGATCGCGAGCAGCAGCGTCCAGCCCATGCCGAGGATGCCGATGGAGAGGCCTGAAAACACGCTCGTGACCATGAACGCGAGACCCTGCACGGTGCCGACGAGCCCGTTGGCGTTGGCGTGCCGCTCGACCGGCACGAGCAGCGTGACGGTGGTCGAGAGCGCGATGTTGCGCATGTTCTCGATGACGCCGCCGAACAGGATGACGCCGGCGAACAGCCAGAACCACGGGCCGCCGAGGTCGAGCAACGCGCTCTCCGGAAGCGCGAGGTAGAAGCCACCGGCGATGAGGAACGCGACGAGCGTTGTGCCGCTCGCGAAGATCATGGCGACGTGCTTGCGGTGCCGGTCGACGATAGAGCCGAATACCATGCCGAACAGCGCGATCATGAGCATGTAGGCGCCGCCGATGATTCCGGTCGCCAGCACCGACCGCGTCTCGATGTACACCCAGAAGGTGAGCCCGAACCAGAGGTAGCTGGTGGTGACGTTGGCGAGCGCAGTGTTGATGAGAACGCCCAGGAACGTGCGCATCCCGTTCGGCGGCGGAACGTGTTCCGTGGCGGCGGGCGTCGTGGTCGGCTCCGTCATAGCGCGAGCCTACGACCGGCCCCCGACACCGGCGCAGCCCCTGCGAACGGGTAGCGTGGCCGCCGTGACCGATCCGACGCGGCGTGCCCCGAGCATGTACGACGTCGCGACGCGTGCCGGAGTGTCGCACCAGACGGTGTCACGGGTGCTCAACGACTTCGCCGGCATCCGGCCCGAGACCCGCCAGCGCGTGCTCGCCGCGATCGCCGATCTCGGCTATCGGCCGAACCGTGCCGCGCGCGCGCTGGTCACCAGCCGCAGCCGCGCGATCGGGGTGCTCGTGCCGGCAACGGCCGACTTCGGCCCGATGAGCAGCCTGCACGCGATCGAACGCGCCGCCCGGGCCGCCGGCTACCACGCCCTCATCACGAGCACGCTGATCGAGACCGCCGCGGTGCGGGAGAGTCTGCACTTTCTGCTCGACCAGTCGATCGAAGCACTCGTCGTGATTGCGCCGTACCGCGTGGTGACCGACGAGCTGGATGTCGTCCCCCCAGGCATCCCGACGGCCCTGCTGCAGACCGGCGATGTCGACACCGTCGGCGCGATCGCGGTCGACCAACGCGCGGGCGCCCGGCTCGCGGCGCGTCACCTGCTGGAACTCGGGCACCGCCGCATCCAGCAACTCACCGGACCAGCCGACTATCTCGAAGCGGTCGCGCGCCGGGATGCGATCGACGAGGAGCTCGCCGCGGCCGGGGTCGCCCTCCTCCCCCGACTGACCGGCGACTGGACCGCGGACTCCGGCTATGCCGCCGGCGCCGCCCTCGACCCGGCGACGACGGCGGTGCTCTGCGGCAACGACCAGATGGCCCTGGGCCTGATGCACGCCCTCGCGGACCTCGGACGTTCGGTGCCGCGCGATGTGAGCGTCGTGGGCTTCGACGACATCCCGGAATCGGCCCACAGCCTGCCACCGCTCACGACCGTGCACCAAGACTTCGAGGAGGTCGGCCGCCGCGCGGTGAGCGACCTCGTCGCGCGCCTCGAGGGGCACGACCCCGACCCGGCCGTGCCGACGGTCGCGCCGACCCTGGTGGTGCGGGCGTCGACGACCCGAGTCTGACCGAGCTGGAGCCCCACTTGGCAATCAATCATGTGAGCGATAACATCGCGGTACCGTCAAGGAGGATGTGATGAGAGACAACGCCGATCGCGCGGTCAATGCGGCCATCGCCGCGTTACGTGCCGACGTTGCCCGACTACACGGCGAACTGGTGCGCTACGGCCTTGTCGTCTGGACCGGCGGCAACGTCTCGGGTCGCGTGCCGGGAACCGACCTCTTCGTCATCAAGCCCTCCGGTGTCGAATACGACGAGCTGACGCCCGACAACATGATCCTCTGCACGCTCGACGGCGCCGTCGTACCCGGCACCCCGGGCAGCGAGCGCAGCCCGTCGAGCGACACCGCCGCGCACGCCTACGTCTACCGCGAGATGCCCGAGGTCGGTGGAGTCGTGCACACCCACTCGACCTACGCGGTCGCCTGGGCCGCGCGCGGCGAAGAGATCCCGTGCGTCATCACCGGCATGGCCGACGAGTTCGGCGGCCCCATCCCGATCGGACCGTTCGCAGTCATCGGCGACGACTCGATCGGGCGCGGCATCGTCGAGACCCTGCGCGGCCACCGCTCGCGCGCGGTGCTGATGCAGAACCACGGACCGTTCACGATCGGCGTGACGGCGAAGGATGCCGTGAAGGCTGCCGTCATGTGCGAGGACGCCGCGCGGTCGGTGCATCTCGCCCGGCAGGCGGGCGACCTCATCCCGATTCCGCAAGAGAAGATCGACGCGCTGTATGCGCGCTACCAGAACGTCTACGGACAACAGGGGGATGAGCGGCGATGACTGCAGCGACCACAGCACCTGACACGATCGTGGCTGGGCGTGCGGTGCTCGGCATCGAGCTCGGCTCCACTCGCATCAAGGCGTGCCTCATCGGCGACGACCCGTCCGACGTCATCGCGAGCGGATCCCACGAATGGGAGAACCAGCTCGTTGACGGTGTCTGGACCTACGCGCTCGACGACGTCTGGTCGGGCCTCCAGGCGGCCTACGCCGACCTCGTCGCCGACGTTCGACGCAGCTACTCGGTCGAGCCGACCGGGTTCGCCGCGATCGGCATCTCGGCGATGATGCACGGCTACCTCGCGTTCGACTCCGAGGGCGAGTCGCTCGTGCCGTTCCGCACCTGGCGCAATACGACGACCGGCGACGCCGCGACCGAGCTGACCGGGCTGTTCGGCGTCAACATCCCGCTGCGCTGGTCGATCGCCCACCTGCACCAGGCGGTGCGCGACGCTGAGCCGCACGTGCCCGCAATCGCGTCACTCAACACGCTCGCGGGCTACGTGCACGAACGCCTCACGGGACGCCGGGTTCTCGGCATCGGGGATGCGTCGGGGATGTTCCCGATCGATCCCGACGCCCCCACCTATGACGCCGACTTCCAGGCGCGCTACGACCGGCTCGTGAACGACACTCCCCTCGCCCACCCCTTGCGCGAACTGCTCCCCGAGGTGCTCGTCGCCGGGCAGCCGGCGGGCGAACTCACCGCGCAAGGCGCCGCGCTGCTCGATCCGACGGGAGCCCTCCAGCCGGGCGCCGTGTTCTGCCCGCCCGAGGGCGATGCCGGCACCGGAATGGTCGCCACCAACGCGGTCGCGCCGCGCACCGGAAACGTGAGCGCGGGCACGAGCATCTTCGCGATGGTCGTGCTCGAGCGCCCCCTCCAGCACGTGCACCACGAACTCGACATCGTCACGACGCCCGCGGGAGACCCGGTCGCGATGGTGCACTGCAACAACGGGGCGAGCGAACTCGCGGCCTGGGCGGGCATGTTCCACCGCTTCGCCGAAGCCGCCGGGCTGGCCGTCGACATCGACACCACCTACGACGTGCTGTTCAAAGAGGCGCTCAACGGCGCTCCGGATGCTGGGGGGCTGCTCGCCTACAACCACCTCGCGGGCGAGCCGATCGCCGGACTCACCGAGGGTCGCCCGCTGTTCGTGCGCACCCCCGACAGTCGGCTCAACCTCGCCAACGCGATGCGCGCGCACCTGTACGGCGTCTTCGGCACCCTCAGTCTCGGCATGCAGGTGCTCACCGAGGAGGGCGTGAAGCTTGAGCGGATGGCGGCGCACGGCGGCATGTTCCGCACCGCCGGGGTCGCCCAGCGGTTCCTCGCCGCCGCTCTCGACGCACCCGTCGAGGTCGCCGAGAGCGCTGCCGAAGGCGGTGCCTGGGGCGTCGCCGTGCTCGCCGCCTTCGCCGCAGCGGGTGGCGGAGACCTCGACAGCTACCTCCGCGACCGCGTCTTCGCGTCGACCGAATCCCGCACCGTGCAACCCGGCGTCGACGACGTCGCGGGCTACGCCGCCTACCTCGACCGCTACCGCGCCGGCCTCGCCGTCGAACGCGCCGCCGTCACCGCTCTCTAACGAAGGACACGCAATGACCCGCTCGATCGTTCCCGACCTGAAGACGAAGGTCGTCTGGTTCCTCACCGGCAGCCAAGGCCTGTACGGCGAGGAGACCCTCCGCCAGGTCGCCACCCAGTCGCAAGCGGTCGCTTCCGGACTCGCGGAGGCGGCCGACATCCCGGTCACCGTCGTGTGGAAGCCCGTGCTGACCGACAGCGACGCCATTCGCCGCACGATGCTCGAGGTCAATGCCGACGACGACGTCATCGGCGTGATCGCCTGGATGCACACCTTCAGCCCCGCGAAGATGTGGATCGCCGGGCTCGACGCGCTCGCCAAACCGCTGCTGCACCTGCACACCCAGGCCAACGTCGACCTGCCGTGGGGCGAGATCGACTTCGACTTCATGAACCTCAACCAGGCCGCCCACGGCGACCGCGAGTTCGGGTACATCGAGACCCGCCTCGGCATCCCGCGCACCACGGTCGTCGGCCACGTCTCCGACCCGGCAGTCACCGCTCGGGTGGGCGTGTGGTCGCGCGCGGCCGCCGGTCGGGACGCCACCCGTGGCATGCGCGTCGCCCGCTTCGGCGACAACATGCGCTACGTGGCCGTGACCGAGGGCGACAAGACCGAGGCCGAGATCCGGCTCGGCGTGCAGGTCAACACCTGGGGCGTCAACGACCTGGTGGATGCCGTGGCCGGCGTCTCGGAAGCGGCGGTGGACGAGTTGGTGGCCGAGTACCTCGCGGCGTACGAGGTCGTGCCCGAGTTGCTCGAAGGCGGCGACCGCCATGACGCGTTGCGCGAGGGGGCGCGCATCGAGGCGGGCCTGCGCGGATTCCTCGAGGCGGGCGGGTTCCACGCCTTCACCGACTCCTTCGAAGACCTCGGTGCCCTCAAGCAGCTGCCCGGCCTCGCCGTGCAACGCCTGATGGCCGACGGCTACGGCTTCGGCGCCGAGGGCGACTGGAAGACCGCGGTGCTCGTGCGCACTGCCGCCGTGATGGGCGCGGGCCTCCCGGGCGGCGCCTCCCTCATGGAGGACTACACGTACCATCTGGAGCCGGGGAACGAGCTCATCCTCGGCGCCCACATGCTCGAGGTCTCGCCAACGCTCACCACCGCCAAGCCGCGCCTCGAGATCCATCCGCTCGGCATCGGCGGCAAAGACGACCCCGTGCGGCTGGTCTTCACCGCCGACCCCGGCCCGGCGATCGTTGTCGCCCTCTCGGACGTACGGGAGCGCTTCCGGCTGGTCGCGAACGTCGTCGACAACGTGCCGCTGCCCGCCCCGATGCCGAAGCTGCCCGTCGGTCACGCGGTGTGGAAGCCGCGCCCCGACTTCCGCACCTCGGCCACCGCGTGGCTGCAGGCCGGCGCCGCCCACCACACCGTCATGTCGACGCAGGTCGGGGTCGAGGTGTTCCGGGACTTCGCGGCGATGTCTGGCGTGGAACTGCTCGTCATCGACGAGAACACCACGACGGAGGAGTTCGCCCGCGAATTGCGCTGGAATGCCGCGTACTACCGGCTCGCCCAGGGGCTATAGACCAGGGGCTTCAGGTCACTCCCCGAACCGCGGGATCTGCCGCACGCACCAATCGGCGTACAGAGAACCGCCGAGACGACCGAGCCAGCGGCGGCGGGTCGGGAGGTCGTTGAACGGTCCGCCGAGATTCCGCGTGCCGCGGATAGACCCGGGCAGCATTCCCGTGTGCACTCATCGGACCAGGACGACCTAGTTCCGGCTGGCTCGACGAGCCAATACCCCATACCCCTAGAGGGTAGAGTACACTCGTCGAAGGAGGTACGACTATGCACGGTCATGGGTACGTGGATGACAAGGATGCGCTGCTGAAGCGGCTTCGGCGAGCGGAAGGTCAGGTTCGCGGAATCGCGCGGATGATCGAGGAGGATGCGTACTGCATCGACGTGATCACCCAGGTATCTGCCGCCAAGAGCGCCCTCGAGTCGGTCGCCCTTGCCCTGTTGGAGGACCACCTCACGCATTGCGTCGCCGAAGCCACCGCCACCGGTGGGCCGGTCGCCGAAACCAAGCTGCGCGAGGCGAGCGACGCGATCGCCCGGCTCGTGCGCTCGTGAACCGCAGCTATCCCCCTCGCGAAAGGACCACATCCATGTCTCCTTCCGAAATCCCCGACCTGGGACTGACCGACAACAACGCCGGGTGCGCCTGCTGCACCCCCCGCGACCACACCACCGCAGCGCCGGGGGTTGCCGTGACCTCCACGGACACCCTCGCGCCTGCCGCGGCGGGAGCTGTGGTCGCCGACTACCTCATCGACGGGATGACCTGCTCGCACTGCGTGCGCAGCGTCACGGAAGAACTGTCCGCAATTGACGGCGTCACCGACGTGGACGTGCAGCTGAACGCAGGCGGAACCTCCCGCGTGCGGGTCGCCAGCGCCGCGCCGCTCGATGACGGTCAGGTGCGAAGTGCGGTCGAGGAGGCCGGGTACTCGCTCGCGCCGGTGTCATGAGCGCCATCGATGTCGATCTCGACATCACCGGGATGACCTGCGCGTCCTGCGCAACCCGGATCGAACGGAAGCTGAACAAGCTACCCGGCGTCGAAGCCACCGTGAACTTCGCCACCGAGAGAGCCCACGTCCACGCCACGGATGTTCCCATCAACGAGCTGATTGGTGCGGTGGAGGCGGCTGGCTACACCGCCATCGTTCCCGCGCCGCCGAACGCGGATGGTGGGGGTGGGCCCTCGGCGAAGGATGCGGAGCTGGCTGGGCTGCGTCGCCGCGTGGTCATCTCCGCGGGCCTCGCCGCACCGGTCGCGGTGCTGTCGATGATCCCCGTTCTGCAGTTCACGAACTGGCAGTGGCTCGCCCTCGCCCTGACCGCACCGGTGGTGGTGTGGGGGGCATGGCCGTTCCACCGGGCTGCGGCCGTCAACGCTCGGCATGGGGCCGCAACGATGGACACTCTCATCAGCGTCGGCGTCCTCGCCGCGTTCGGTTGGTCGCTGTACGCGTTGTTCTTCGGCTCGGCCGGGATGCCGGGGATGCAGATGAGCGTCCAGCTCATCGGCACGCCGCAGGCCGGCGGCCATGAGCTCTACCTCGAGGTCGCCGCGATCGTGACGGTGTTCATCCTCGCCGGCCGCTACCTGGAGACTCGCGCGAAGCGGCAGTCTGGCGAAGCGCTGCGCGCCCTGCTGGAGCTCGGCGCGAAGGACGCCACCGTGCTCCGCGACGGGGTCGAGATTCGGATCGCCGCCGATCTGCTGGTCCCCGGCGACACCGTCCTGGTGCGTCCCGGCGAGAAGATCCCCTCTGACGGGTTGATCCTCGACGGCGCATCCGCGGTCGACGAGAGCATGCTCACCGGCGAGTCCGTCCCGGTCGAGGTCTCCCCGGGCGCGCGGGTGACCGGCGGGACCGTGAACGCCGGCGGCATCCTGGTGGTGCAGATCACCCGCATCGGTGCCGACACCGAGCTGGCCCGCATGGCGCGCCTCGTGGAGGAGGCCCAGACCGGCAAGGCCCAGGTGCAGCGCCTCGCCGACCGGGTCTCCGCGGTCTTCGTTCCCGTCGTGATCGGCCTGGCTCTGGTCGCCTTCGGCGGCTGGCTGATCGCGGGCGCTGGTCTCGAGATCGCGTTCACGGCGGCGGTGACGACCCTGATCATCGCCTGTCCGTGCGCGTTGGGACTCGCGACGCCGACCGCGCTGCTGGTCGGCACCGGCCGCGGCGCCCAACTGGGCATCCTCATCCGGGGACCACAGGTGCTCGAGCAGACCCGCCGCATCGACACCGTCGTGCTCGACAAGACCGGCACGCTCACGTCCGGCGTCATGGCCGTCACCGGCATCCACCCCGTCACCGGCGTCGACCCTGACGAGCTGCTGCTCCTGGCGGCGGCCGCCGAATACGGCTCAGAACACCCCATCGGGCGCGCCATCGTCCAGGCAGCATCTTCCGCGGTGCGGGCCGAAGCGTTCACGGCCCACGCTGGCGACGGGGTGCAGGCCGTCGTCGACGGCCGTCTGGTGG
>NZ_JANMSQ010000095.1:0-5605 GCF_031389465.1 Pseudolysinimonas sp. | reverse complement strand
GCGCGAGCGCGAATCGGTATGGAAGTAGAGGCCGTGCTCGTCCCACTCCGAGAGCAGCAGGGTGCGGGCATCCGGGATGCCGTCTGCCGCCGTCGCGAGCGTCATCACCGGGCGTGCCGGATCCTCGTTCGAAGGCAGCCACTCGGCGAGCAGCTGCCACGGATCCTCGGGCCAGTTGTCGCGGATCTCCGCATCGCCGGCGAGGCTCACGACGGAGGCCCGGGGTCGAAGGTGGCGATCTCGGCGAGCGAGGCGATCCCCTCTGCGACGAGTTGCGTCGCGAGTTCGGCACCGTATTCCGCGGTGGCCCCGGTGGGGTCGCCGATCACGCCGCCCGTGCCGAAGTCGTCGGATGTCCACCCGAACTGCACCGGCGCGCCGGCGAACCCGATGCGTTGGTAGCGGGAGAGGTGCCGCGGGGTGGCGTCTCTCACGCCCGTGAGGTCGACGAGGTCGGGTCGCAGGTGCATCGCGAGCGAGGTCTCGCCGTGCCCGCCGTGGATGCCGAAACCCTGCTCGGTGTCGCCTGCCGGGATCGCGACATTCATCAGGAACGTGCGCAACCCGAACTGCACCCGCAGCTCGCGCAGTGCCACCTGCAGCAGCGCGACGTTGCCGCCGTGCCCGTTGTAGAAGACGAGTGTGCGCGCCGGGGTCGCTGCGACCCCGCGGCCGATCGCGACCACGGTGTCGAGCAGGGTGGGCGCGCCGACCCAGATCGTGCCGGGTGCCCAGGCATGTTCATCCGACTTCGTGTAACTCAGCGCCGGCAGCAGCCAGGCGTCGAGGCCGGCTGCGACCGCACCGTCGACGATCTGGGCAGCGAGGATGTCGGCCATCAGGAGGTCGGTCGCAAGCGGCAGGTGAGGCCCGTGGTGCTCGATCGACCCCGTCGGCAACACCACGATCGAGTCGGCGGTCAGGGTCGAAGCAAGCGCCGGCCCGGCCAGCTCAACGAGGCGGCGGGAGGTCATGACGGGAGGTCGGCAGTTTGGCTGCCGGTGTCGATGGCGGGGCCGACGAGTTTGCCCGGGTTGAGCAGGCCGTGCGGGTCGGTGGTCGCGGCGAGGGCGGCCGTGCGTTCGGGCTCGAAGTCGACGAACCACTGGTGCGGGTTGTGGTACCCGACTCCGAGGGCTTCGAGCTTCGCGAACCCCGCGTACACGTCTTCCGCCGAGGTGTAGCGGCCAGCCAGCATCCCGATCGGTCGCCCGCGCTGGGCTTCGATGTGCAGCATCCCGCCGTCGTACACGGAGTGCACCTCGTCGATGCGGTCGACGAGCGCGTCGCCCGAGACTTCGACGTGGAAGTACGTGCCGGGGTACGCCTTCTGCAGCCATTCGATCGGATGGTTGTACGAGATCATGCTGAGTTTCATCGAAGCGGGCGCGCCGTCGCGCACATCCTCGACCCTCCCTCCGGCATCCTCCACGAGCTGGGCGGCCGCGTCGATGGTTCGAGCGTCGAGGATTGCCCGCAGGCTCGCGCGGCCGGGCGGGATGGCGACATCGGAGGGCAGCGCTTCGGCGAGCGTCGGGAGGTCGGCCGAGACCAAACGCGGAGTCGGGTCGAGGTCGGCGAAGGCGCGAATCACCGAGAGCGCCGACGAGAACTCGGGGAACGAGGAATAGAAGGCGCGCCAGTCCTGCAACGGCTCGAGGGTGATCTTCAGCCGAGCGATGATGCCCGCGGTGCCGTAGTTGTGGATGTAGGGGTCGGCATCCGCGCCCGTGACGTGCACCAGCTCCCCGTCGCCGGTGCCGTGCACGACCCACAGCTCCTGAACGAAGCCGGTGTGCAGCATGCCGTTCTTGATCGAGCCCGTGCCACCCGAGCCGCCGGAGATGAACCCGCCGAGCGTTGACTGCGCGGTCGACGGGTACATCAGCAGCTGTTGCCCGGCCTTGTTCGCGGCCTGCTCGAGCGAGATCATCGTCGCCCCGGCATCCGCCACGAGGTAGCCGTCACCGACCTCGTGCAGGGTGCGCGCCTTCGAGGTGTCGAGCACGAGCCCGCCCGCCATCGGAATCGCCTGGCCGTAGTTGCCGGTGCCCTTGCCGCGCGGCGTGATCGGGATGCCATGGCGCACCGCCGCAGCGACCGTCGCCGCGATGAGCTCGGCGCTCGGCGGGTAGGCGACGAGGTCGGCTCGGCCGAGCGGCAACTGTTCGGAGATGACGGGGGAGAGGTACGAGCCGTCGGCGGAGGCCTTGTCGAGCGTCGCCGGCTCGTCGGAGACCGCGAGGTCGCCGAGCAGCTCGGTGAGTTCGGTCTTCAGATCGTCGAGATCTCGATACACCGCGCTCCGCGCTGCACTCGATCCAAGGGAGGTGTCGGAGTTCAATGCATCACCATTCCGCCGGTCACGTTGATCGCCTGGCCGGTGAGGTAGTCGGCGTCGGCAGAGGCCAGGAAAGCCGCCACGCCTGCGACATCGGCCGCTTTGCCGAGACGGCCAAGCGGAGAGGAGGCGGACCACGTCGAGATGTCGTTGTCGGTGCGCGTCGTCGCGCCCATTTCGGTGAGGATGTAGCCGGGGCACAGCGCGTTCGCGGTGATGCCGTGGCAGCCCCACTCCAGCGCCGCGGCTCGGGTGAGCGCTACGACCGCGGCTTTCGATGCCGCGTAATGCGCCTCGTTGGCTCCGCCCTTCTTGGCGGCCATGCTCGCGAGGTTGATGATCTTTCCCGGGTGAGCGTCGGCCATCATCCGCCGCACGCAGACCTGCATCGTGGTGAGCATCGCGCGGGCGTTGATCGCGAACATCGTGTTCCAGTCGAGCACGGTGATGTCGAGCAGAGGCACGAGCTTGAAGATGCCGGCCGAGTTCACGAGCACATCCACGCCCCCGAGGATGTCGATCGCTGCGGTGGTCGCTGCCGCGGTGGCGTCGGGGTCGATCAGATCGACTTCGTGATAGGTGCCCCCGAGTGCGGCCGCGTGCGCGGTTCCTTCGGCGACGAGACGATCGAGGATCGCGACTCGCGCCCCGTCGGCGACGACGCGTGACGCGATTTCGCCGCCGATGCCACGCGCCCCCCCGGTGACGACGACCCGGAGTCCCGCGAGGCGGGCGGGTGTCGTCACCGGAGGAGCGTTCATGGCTGTGCTGTGTTGGATGTGTGTTTCAGGATGTGATTCAGAAGCCGATCGACGGGTCGATGAACTGGTCGGTGAAGAGGTCTTCAACCGTCAGGTCGGTGCGGATGTCCTTCTCCGCGTCGTCCGCGTACATGCCGGTGGCGATGTCGATGAGCGACTGCACGCGCTCGGGGTCGACGTTGCCGACGATGTCGTCATGGCCGTTGCTCACCAGACCGATTCCGAGCTGGGTCTCGACCGAGTACTCGGCAACCGCGGCGCTGTACACCCAGAACGTGGCGTACGCGTCGACGGCCGCGAGAATGACCTCGTTCGTCTCAGTCGGGTCGGCGTAGTACTCGACCTCGGCCTGCTGCAGCACCGGCACGAGGGCGGCGAAGCAGTCGGCGTACTCGGTGACGTTCTCGGGCTTGGTCGAGACGACGGCCGCGTACTTCGGGTAGCCGGCGTCGTTGATCAGCTCGTAGGCGACGGGCTTGCCCCAGGCCGAGATCTCGTTCTCGTAGATGTACGGCTCGGCCGATGCAAAGCCCTGCTGGGCGATGGTGCCACCCGAGGCGACGAACACATCGGGGGCGCCGTCGTAGGTCGAGTCGATCTGGTCAGCCGACAGCACACCCGACGACGTGAAGTAGTCGATGTAGTAGCCGCCGGGGAAGACCCGAATCGAGGTGCCCGCGGCACCCAGGTCGGCGATCGACTCGACGTCGGTCAGCGTGGCCGGATCCCACATGATCATCTGCGGGTCCTTCTCGAGCGGCGCGAAGATGCCGATCGTCGGGAAGGTGTTCGAGTGCACGACCGCCTCGTCGTTACCGACGTAGCCGAGCAGGATGTCTTCCTCCGCGTAGAGCATTCCGTCGGGCTGCAGGAAGTCGGGGCGAGCCGAACCGCCCGAGACGATCGTCACGTCGACACCGGTGTATTCGCCGGACGCCATCAGCGGTCCGGTGACCGAGTATTCGTTGCTCGCCTCAAAGGTCGGGTCGGGTCCGACCAGCTCGTAGAGGTGACCGTGCTCCGCCTCGGGGAACCAGTCGGTGGCGATCTTGACCGTTGCGGGGCAGCCGGCGGCAGCGAGGTCGATGGCGCCGATCTCGAGGTCGGTTCCGGCGTCGGGCTCTGCGGCCGGGGCGGCACAGGCCGTCAGGGCGAGCGCGGAGGCGAGGCCGACCGCGACGAGCCCACGGGTGCGAGTGATTCGCATGGGTTCTCCGTTTCTTGGGTGCTTCAGGGGTGAGTGGTGCGGGGTGGTAGGTAGTGCAGGGTGGTGCGGGCGACCGTCGGCTTCAGCCGAAGTCGTACCATTTGCCGACCGCGAGGCGAGCGATCAGGCCGAAGATCAGGAACACGGCGACGCCGAACAGCGACGCGAGAATGACCGACGCGAACAGCTCCTCCATTTGGAGGCGCGCCTGGTACTTGCGCATGAGGGCACCGATGCCGATGACGCCCTGCTGGAAGAAGAAGTCGCCGACGACGGCCCCGACCACGGCGAGGCCGGCCGAGATGCGCAGCCCGGCGAAGATCGCCGGCTGCGCGGCCGGTAGTTGCAGCTTGGTGAGCACGATCCAGCGGGTCGCCTTCTGCAGCCGGAACAGTTCGCGGTGGCTGCGGTCGACCGACTGCAGACCGAAGTAGGTGTTCGACACCATCGGGAAGAGGGCGATCAGCACGCAGACGATCGTGCGGGCGGTGAACCCGTCGGGCGCCCAGAACGCGATGATCGGGGTGATCGCCAGGATCGGGATCGACTGCAGGATGACGGCGTACGGGTATGTCGAGCGTTCGACCCATTTCGCCTGGGTCATCGCGATCGCCCAGACGATACCGATCACCGAGGCGGCGAACAGGCCGGCGAGCATCGTCTGCATCGTGACGCCCATGCCCGCGAGGATCTCGCCGCGGGTCGATTCGGTGAGGTATACCTCGACGATGCGGTCGGGGGTCGGCAGGATGAAGCTGCGGTCGCCGAGCGAGGCCGAGATGGCGTACCAGAGCCCGATGACGGCGGCGAGTACGAGCAGCGGCGGGAGCCAGAGCCAGATCTTGGCCGGCCCGTAGCTGCCGGCCCGTTGACGCCTCACCGGCGGGGCGACCGCGTTGACCACGACGAGGATCGGGTTGTCGTCACTCATCAGCTGTGCCCCTCTCTCAGCGCGTGGGACACTTCGCCGACGAGTTCGGCAAACTCGGGAGTGAAGCGGATGTCGGGTTCCCGCGGCATCGGGAAGGGCACGTCGAAGGTGTCGACGATTCCCCCGGGGCGCCCCGACATGACGACGACCTTGGTCGACAGGTAGACCGCTTCCGACACCGAGTGGGTGATGAACAGGCCGGCGAACTGCTTTTCGGCGAAGAGTTTCAGCAGTTCGTCGTTGAGTCGCTCGCGCGTGATCTCGTCGAGTGCGCCGAACGGTTCGTCGAAGAGGAACAGTTCGGGCTCGAGCGTCAACGATCGGGCAAGGGAGGTGCGCATCCTCATCCCGCCGGAGAGCTGGCG
>NZ_JANMSQ010000047.1:0-4483 GCF_031389465.1 Pseudolysinimonas sp. | reverse complement strand
GCGGCGTATCGAAACCGCGAGGCTCCGCGGGTTGAGTGCCCGCGTAGCGGGTGTATCGAAACCGCGAGGCTCCGCGGGTTGAGTGCCGCCGCAGGCGGCGTATCGAAACCGCCCCCGAGCAACCTCAAACCCCAGGTCGCGGAAACTGTTTCTTGCTGAGCCCCGGGAGCGCGTCGAAATCGCCCGCTATCAGCGCCTCCCGCTTCGCCCGCGACCACCCCTGAACCCGCTTCTCCAGGAGGTATGCGTCGTCGATCCGGTCGAACTCGGCGCACCACACGAGCTCAACCGGCAACCGTTTCGCGGTGTATGCCGACCCCATCCCCGACCCGTGCTGTTCGAGACGGCGCTCGAGGTTCCTCGTGCTTCCGACGTAGTAGCTGCCGTCCGCGCAGCGGAGAATGTAGCAGGCGATCATGCCGACATCGTGGCGCCTACGGGATATCGCAGGTCGTCGACATCCACAGCTGGTTGCTCGGGGGGCGGTTTCGATACACCCGCTACGCGGGCACTCAACCCGCGGAGCCTCGCGGTTTCGATACACCCGCTACGCGGGCACTCAACCCGCGGAGCCTCGCGGTTTCGATACGCCGCCTTCGGCGGCACTCAACCCGCGGAGCCTCGCGGTTTCGATACGCCGCCTGCGGCGGCACTCAACCCGCGGAGGGGGTGGCGAGGGAGTGGAGGTGGGCCGTGAAGGATGCGGTGAGGGCGGCATCCACCGGCTTGGGGATGCCGTCGACGGCACGGATCGGAGCCGCGAGCCGCACCGACGACACCAGCCAGGCGGCGTCGGCGGCGGCGAGGTCGGCCGGAGTCAACCGCTCGTACACCGTCGAGTATCCGTTGCGAGCCGCCCACTCGAACAGTTCCGCCTGGGTCGTGCCGGCGAGGATGCCGAGGTCGGTGCGCGTGGTGTGCAGCGTCATGCCGGTGCGCAGCACCAGAGTCGACGTCGGGCCTTCGAGCAGGTAGCCGTCACTCGTCGTGAACACGACATCGTCGGCATCCCGTTTCGCTGCCTCCCGGTAGGCGGCGCGGTTGATGGCGTACGAGATCGTCTTCGCGCCCTGCAGCAGCCACGGCGAGGTTTGCGCGATGTCGTTCCGGTAGCCGCGGTCGAGCAGCACGACGCGCAAACCCTCTTCGCGCACCGACACGGTTGAAGGCGACACCGTCGCGTAAGCCCACCCGGTGGGTGCATCCCCACCTTCGATCCCGCGGCTCAGCACCATCTTGACCCAGCCTTCCGGGCCTGCGTCGAGGGCTGCGGCGACTTCGCGCAATGCCGCATCCCACACCGAGGTGTCTTGCGCGGGCAGGTCGAGCATCCGCACCGAGTTCGCGAACCGCTCGAAGTGTCGGGCGGCCTTGATCGGGCGCCCCTCGTGCAGCCCGACGGTTTCGAACACTCCGTCGCCGCGGGTCGCCGCCAGTTCGGTCACGGTGAGCGCAGGCTGGGCGGGGTCGACCAGTCGGTACCCGGTCGCGGCACCCGACGGGTCGAAGTCGAAGAGAGCGAGAGCGGATGTCGGCATGCTGTGTCTCCGCAAACTCAGGCGCTCGCCATGCGACGGTCGAGCATCGACCAGACGGTGGGGGTGAGGTCGGGGTAGGCGAGGGCGATCTGGCGCAGCATCCGGTAGTCCACCTCGGGGGTCGGGCGACGCGAGTTGTCGGCCATGATCAGTTCGGCACGCAGAATCAGCACCACGAGTTCGTCGATCGTCGGGATCTCATCCATGAACGCCCACGGGTCTTCGCCGGCGCGCAGCCGTTCCACGACGACGGTGGCGAGTTCGTCTTGAGCTTCGGCACGCAGCACCTCCAGGCTGGCGCGGCGGGGGCGTCCGGGGCTCTCGGAGGTCACCGTTCGAGCCTAACGCGCGGGTGCGGCTGGGGTCTCGATACACCTGGTCTCGATACACCGCGCTGGCGCGCGGCACTCGACCCGCGGCACTCGAGGCGCGGCACTCGACCCGCGGCACTCGACCCGCGGCACTCGACCCGCGGCACTCGAGGCGCGGCACTCGACCCGCGGGCGCTGGATAGGGTGAGGGAATGCCGAGGGTCGCGCGTGTCGCCGCCGTTGTCGCCGTCGGGGCCGCCCTGGTGTTCGCCCCCGCCGGCGCCGTCGCGGCGGGGAGCGCGACGCAGCAGGACCTCGACGATTTCGAGATCGAGTCATTCGACGCCGACTTGGCTCGTCGGGTGGCAGCTTCTCGGGTGGTGGTGGCGGCGGCGGAGGGGGTCGCGGGCGTTAACCGCACCCCGGAAACGGCGACGCCCGCGGGGGTGAGCCCGCGGACGTCTGCGTGACCGTTGGTGATACTCCGGGCGGTCACCTCCCGGGGTTTTAGGGCAGATCTGCGAGCTGAGCGGCGTCTCTCAGGTCGGGGTGCCGTCGACCCCCAGGGCTTGGCCGGGCGAACTGCCGCCCGGCGCGGGTCCGAGGTCGACTTGACTCATCGGTTGGGTGTCCTCGAGTGCGCTCATCGCTGCCTCCTGGTTGCGGATGCTCCAGTGCACCCCGATCCGGCGGTTATGTCGAGGGGTTGCCGAAACGCGATGGTGGGGCTAGGCAGCGAGCGGTATACCGCGGGTATACTCCGGGCATGGCCACGACGATCAAGGTGCCGGAAGACCTCCGCGACCGTCTCAACGCGCGGGCGCGGGCATCCGACCTCACCGTCGCGCAGGTGATCGAGAAGCTCATCGCTGCGGATGAGCGCGCCGAGCGGTTCCGGGCGATCAAAGAAGCACGGGCGCGCATGACTCCTGCACAGTGGGCGGAGTACGAAGAAGAGACACAGATCTGGGAGCGGGCGTCCAACGAGGACCTCGCCAAGTACGACCCTTTACCTGATGAACCTGCTGCCGGGTGATGTGATCTGGGTCGACCTCGAGCCGACCCGCGGTCGCGAGCAGGGTGGGGTGCGTCCGGGTGTCGTTGTCTCGTCGACGGCTGCTCTCGAAGCCGTCGACTCGCTGGCCATCGTCATCCCGCTGACCACGCGTGACCGGGGGTGGCCGAACCACGTGCCCGTTGCCGGGATGACCGGGCTCTCCGCTGCGAGTTGGGCGATGACTGAGCAGCCACGGTGCGTACCACGCGAGCGGATTCTGCGGTGGACGGGTGCGGTCGATGAGGAGACGTTCGACACGATCCGGATGTACCTTCGGGACTCGCTCGACCTCTAGGCGGATGCTTCGCGCTCGCGCACGGCCCGCACGTCGAGGCCGCCGATTGCCGCGAAGTCGTCGGGGTTGGCTGTGTAGAGGGGGAGGTTGTGGGCCAGGGCGGTTGCGGCGATGAGGGCATCGAACGCGCGCGCGGACGTCTTACGACCGGCGCTCCGCAGGTCGGCTGCGACCCGCCCGTATGCGCGGGCGACGCGCGCGTCGAAAGGGAGGGCTTCGAAGTCACCCTCGGCCAACTGCACGTGCGACTGACGAAGCGCGCGTTCCCGAGGGTCGTGAGCGATGAGCGGGCCCGCCGTCAGTTCGGCGAGGGTGACCGTGCTAATCACCGAAACGGTAGGGAGCGACTCCCGGTCGAGTTCAGCGAGGCGGATGAGGACGTTGGTGTCGATGAGTCCCCGGGCGGCTCTCATAGGGACTGGTCAATGACACTGTCGATATCGGCGCGGAAGCGTTCCACGTCGATCGGGGGCAAGTGTCGACGTCGGGCGATGAGTTCGTCGGTGGTGGGGCCCCGGCGGGGGAGGGGGTGGATCTCTGCGATCGGTTCGCCGTCGCGCGTCACGATGACCGATTCACCGCGCGACACCTCGGCGAGGATCTCGCCGCCTCGATTTCTCAGGTCTCGGATGGTCACGGTTCTAGGCTCGCCCATGAGGGCACTGTATCACCGGTGATACATGGTGCCCTGTGAGACCTTGCCGCTGTTTCAGGTTGTGGAGGGGTTGGTTTCGATACGCGTCCGCCTTCGGCGGGCGCTACTCAACCCGCGGTGGGGGCGGGGGTGGTCAGGCGGATGAAGCCGGAGAGTTCGGCGAGGGCTTGCGGGGTGTGGGGGAGGTAGTCGCGCAGGGCGGGGGAGTGGATGAGGTACGCCGCCCACTGGCCGCGCGAAATGGCGACGTTGAGCCGGTTGCGTTGCAGCAGGAACGAGATGCCGCGCGGCACATCCGCAGCTGAGGATGCCGTGAGCGACACGATCGCGACGGCCGCCTCCTGCCCCTGGAACTTGTCGACCGTGCCCACCGGCACCTCGCCGAGACCCGCAACAGCGAGGGTGCGGCGCAACAGATCCACCTGGGCGTTGTACGGCGCGACCACGATGATGTCGTGCAGCTCCACCTCGAGGCGCCGACCGTCCGTGCTCGTCCAGGTCCGTCCGACGAGAGCCTCCACCGCATCGGCGACGACCTCCGCCTCCTCCCGCGAGCGTGGGCCGTTCGCCTCATGGACGACGGGGAGCCAGCGGACCCCGGCCCCGGACAGGATCGCGTCCGGGCCA
>NZ_JANMSQ010000311.1:0-18167 GCF_031389465.1 Pseudolysinimonas sp. | reverse complement strand
CGAGTTGCCGGGTCGCCCAGGTTGAAAACGCAGGCGACCCCGGTGTTGGCGTATACCTTGGCCATGGCAACCCCAAAGCCCAGCGCCGACCCCAGCCAGTCGAGGTGGTCGTCGTCGAGGTTGAGGCAGACGCTCGCGAGCGGCTCGAGCTCACCCCCGACTCCCGTTTTCGATAACGGAGCCGCATTGATCCAGTGCAGTTGGTAGCTCGAGAGCTCGATCACGAGCACGTCGAACCCCGCCGGGTCGCGGATCGCGTCGAGCACCGGAACGCCGATGTTGCCTGCGGGAGCTGCCCGCAATCCGCCCGCGACGAGCATGGTGGCGGCGAGCTGCGTCGTCGTGGTCTTGCCGTTGGTACCGGTGATGCAGATCCAGTCGGCGGGCTCACCGTCGGCTCTCGGGACCTTGTCACGCAGGCGCCACGCCAGTTCGATGTCGCCCCAAATCGGGATGCCGCGTTCGACCGCCCAGATCAGCAGGGCGTGGTCGGGGCGGTAGCCGGGTGACACGACGACGAGTTCCGGGTCGAACGGCGGCAGCGCATCCGGAATCGTCGCCTCGTCGGGGTGCAGTTCGAGCCGGGCGCCGATCACCTCAAGCAACTGAACGTGCTCGTTGGACGCCTTCGCGGCGACGACCAGAACAGTGGCGCCGAGCTCGACGAGCGTGTCGGCGACCGAGAACCCGGTGACCCCGACTCCGAACACCGCGACGCGGAGCCCCCGCCAGTCGGCGCGCCAGCCGGTGAGCAGCGACAGGTCGCGGGCATCCGCCATGCTCAGCGCCAGCTCCTGATCAACGGCTGACCCATTCGAGGTAGAACGCGCCGACGGCGGCGGCGACGAAGAGGGCGGCGATGATCCAGAACCGCACGACGACGGTGATCTCGGCCCACCCCTTGAGTTCGAAGTGATGGTGCAGCGGGCTCATCAGGAAGACCCGTCTCCCCTGGCCGTATCGCCACTTGGTCACCTTGAACCAGACCCGTTGGATGATGACCGAGCCTGTCGTGATGATGAAGAGACCGGCGACGAGCACGAGCAGCAGCTCGGTCCGAGTGAGGATCGCAAGCGCCGCCAGAGCGCCGCCGAGGCCCATCGAGCCGGTGTCGCCCATGAATATCCGCGCCGGCGACGTGTTCCACCAGAGGAACCCGATGAGGGCGCCACACAGTGCGGCCGCGGCCACCGCGAGGTCGAGAGGGTCGCGCACCTCGTAGCACTTGTACGCGACGTCCGGGTCGAGCAGCGAGTTGAAGCAGGACTGGTTGGCCTGCCAGAAGCCGATGAAGATATAGGCGGATATCGCGAAGATCGCCGCGCCACTCGCAAGGCCGTCGAGCCCGTCGGTCACGTTGACGGCGTTTGAGGTGCTCGTGGTGATCACGTTCACCCAGATGACGAACAACACGAAGCCGACGACCGAACCGAACGCGAACAGATTCAGCCAGGCGATGTCGCGCACGCCCGAGATCAACGTGGAGGCCGGCGTGAGGTCGTTCTCGTCGCGGAAGTTCTCGGTGATCGCGAACACGGCGAAGACAGTTCCGACGATCAGCTGGCCGGCGATCTTCGTCCAGCCCCCGATGCCGAGACTGCGCTGTTTGCGTGTCTTCATGAAGTCGTCGATGAACCCGACTAAGCCCAATCCGAACGCCATTCCGAACACGAGAACGCCCACCATCGTCCAGGGAACGCCCGCGACCCAATGTCCTACGAGGTAGCCGAGGAAGGCTCCGACGAGGAAGATGATGCCGCCCATCGTGGGAGTACCCCTCTTCGTGTGGTGAGTCTGCGGCCCGTCGTCGCGGATGAACTGGCCCCAGCCGAGCCGGGTGAAGAGGCGGATGAAGAGCGGCGTCAGAAAAAGGGTGAAGGCCAGCGAGAAGGCGCCGGCGATGAGGAGGGCGATCATGCGCTCACACCTCCGAGTCGGTCGCCGAGGAACCGGAGCCCTGCGGACTTGGAAGACTTCACGAGCACGACGTCGCCGGCCCGGAGTTCTCCCCGAAGGAGATCGTAGGCTGCCTCGGCATCGGCAACGAACACCGACTCCCCGTCCCATGACCCCTCGAGCCCCGCGGCGGCGTGGATGTGGCGCGCCCGCTCTCCGACGACGACGAGCTGCCCGATGTTGAGCCGCACGACGAGCCGGCCGATGCGGTCGTGCTCCTCTTGCGCGTACTCGCCGAGTTCGGCCATCTCGCCGAGGACCGCGATCGAACGCCCGGCGCCGCCCCGCGTGATCTGGGCGAGGGTCTTGAGCGCCGCCGCGGTCGAGTCGGGGCTTGCGTTGTAAGCGTCGTTGATGACGGTGACCCCGTCGCCGGGTTCGAGTACCTGCATCCGCCAGCGTTCGGCCCGCGGCACCGTCTCGATCGCCGCGATCGCGCGCACGGCGGGGATGCCCAGCTCGCGGGCGGCGCCGAGCGCCGCCAGCGCGTTGGTGACGTGATGCTCGCCAAGGATGCGGAGGGCTACCGGATGCCGCGCGCCGTCGGCGAGGTAGTCGAACGTGGTGCCTGAGCGAACGGCCTCCACGTCGTCGGCACGAAGGTCGTTGGCCTCGCCGACCCCGAAACGCACGACGCGGGCCCGCGTCATCCCCGCCATTTCGTCAACCCGCGGGTCATCGCCGTGGAGGAGCGCGACAGCGTCTGCCGGAAGTTCGGTCACCATTTCGGCCTTCGCGCGCTGGACGGCGTCGATGCCGCCGAACTCGCCCGCGTGAGCGAGACCGACCTTGAGCACGATGCCGATGTCGGGGGTGACGATCGAGATCAATCGCGCGATTTCGCCGATCTTCGAGGCACCCATCTCGACGACGAGGTATTCGGTGGACTCGTCCACCCGCAACATCGAGATCGGCGCGCCCACGTGGTTGTTGAAGGAGCCCTCGGGCGCGACGGTCGGCCCTTCCCCTGTGAGCACCGCACGCAGCAGGTTCTTGGTCGTCGTCTTACCGTTCGACCCGGTGATCGCAACGACCCTCAGCCGACCAAGGGCCCGCACGCGGGCGACGACGAGCCGGGCGAGGTCGGCCAATGCCGCGACCCCGTCGGGAACGACGATCAGCGCGGCAGCGCCCTCGCTGGCTGACAGAGCCAACTCGCGCTCGGCGATCACCAGTGCTGCGCCCGCCTCGACGGCCGCCGGGGCGAACAGGGCGCCGTCGGTCGTCTCCCCCGGCAGCGCGAAGAAGACCGACCCTGCCGAGACGAGCCTCGAGTCTGTCTCGATGCTTCCGTCGATGACGTTCTCGGGTTCGCCCCGCTCGATCCGGCCGCCGAGCGCGTCGGCGATCTCGGCGAGGGTGAGCGCGATCACCAGCCGGCCTCGCGCAGGGCCGCCCGCGCGAGTTCACGCGCCGAGTACGGGGTCCGTTCGCCCTCAATGTCGCGGTAGTCCTGATGCCCGGGACCGGCCCAGAGGATCGAGTCGCCCTCCTTGGCGAGCGAGACGGCCTTCAGAATGGCGGCCTCGGGCGGGCTGACCTCGAAGATCTCGGGTTGGTGCTCGGCCTGCGCCGCACCCTCGAGCAAGGTCGCCCGGATCGAGGCGGCATTCTCGAAGCGCGGGTGGTGGTCGGTGATGATCAGGATGTCGCTGCCCTCGGCCGCGACCCGCGCCATCGCGTGGCGCTTGGAGGCATCCCGATCGCCATCGGCTCCGAAGACCATGATCGTGCGACCGGGAGTGAACTGGCGCACCGCGGCGAGGGTGTTCTCGAAGGCATCGGGGCTGTGCCCGAAGTCGACGTACACGCTCGGTCCACGCGGCCCCGAGACGCGCTCGGTGCGACCCGGGAGGTACGCCTGGATGCCGCCGTCGGCATCCAGAGCTGCTCCGATCGCCTCGAGTTCGAACCCGGCTTCGACGAGCATGACGATGCCGAGAGCGGCGTTGGCGGCCATGTGCCAGCCGATGAGCGGCTCACGGGTGACGAGGGTGCGTCCCTCCGGTCCGGTCACCCGGAACTCGGTGTAGACGGGGGTGGAATCGAGGATCTCCACAGTCCAGTCGGCACCGGCGACGTCGGCGGGCGAGGCGTGGCCGATCGTCGCGATTGTGGTTACCGGGATGCGGGCTTCTTCGACGACGCGCGCGCCATATGACGTGTCGAGGCAGATCACTGCCCGCTTGGAGAGCTCGGGCTGGAACAGCGGCAGTTTCGCCCGGAAGTACTCCTCCATGTCGGCGTAGTCGTCGAGGTGGTCATGGCTGAGGTTGGTGAACCCCGCGACATCGAAGAGCAAGCCGTCGACCCGGTGGTGGGTGAGAGCCTGCGCGCTGACCTCGACCGCGACGGCGCGAACGCCGCCTTCGCGCATTCGGGCCAACAGGGCGTGCATCTCGCTCGCCTCGGGGGTGGTGAGCCTGCTGACGATCGTGAGATCACCGATGTGGCGCTCCGCCGTCGACGACAGGCCGGTCACGAGTCCGAGCTGTCGCAACATGGCCTCGAGCAGATATGACGTCGAGGTCTTGCCGTTCGTGCCGGTCGTGCCGAACAGGAGTGGCGGGTTGTCTCGGGTGCGGTAGATCCATGCGGCGATCTCGCCGAGCGCGAGCCGTGGATTCTCGACGAGCAGGATCGGCAGCCCGCCATCGGCTGCGAGGTCGGCTCCCTCGGCATCGGTGAGCACAGCGACCGCTCCGCCTTCTCGGGCTTGCGCGGCGTAGCCGGCGCCATGGCCTTTCGCGCCCTTCACGCCGACGAAGAGGTCACCGGGATGCAGGTCGCCCGTGCTGAGGGTCACCCCGCTGATCTCGACCCCGTCGACGCTGCCGCGGTACTCGATGCCGAACTCTTGCACGAACCCGGCGAGCGAGCGGCGCGAAGGGTGCTCCGGCCGAAGGACCGGGGGAATCCGAGAACTCACCCGACTCCTCCTGCTCCATGCGCCGGCCCGGCGGCTCGCGACCTTCTGCGGTCTCCCGCTTACCAGGTGAGCGGAAGATTCGGTGCCGCTTCCGTCGAAGGCGTGACCCGGAAGGTCTTGATGACCTGCTCCATGATCGCGTTGAAGACGGGCGCTGCGGCGGCCGAAGACTTCATCGTATCGGGCTTGCCGAAGGTCACGACAATGGCGTACTCCGGGCTGTCGGCGGGAAAGACGCCAGCGAGCGAGACGATGCGCTCCGAGCCGTACTGGCCGTTTTCCGCGACCTCACCGGTGCCCGTCTTGGCCGCGATGCGATACCCCGGGACGCTGATGACGTTTCGCAGTCCGCCCGCGTTGGCGACGGTCTCCATCATCAAGAGGGTCGTGTCGGCGGCGTACTCACTCACCACCCGCTCCCCCGTCGGCACGGGCACGTCGGTCCACGTCCCATCGGCCTGCTCGCAACCGGCAACGAGGGTGAGCGGCATCCGCACCCCGCCGTTGCCGAGGGTCTGATACAGGCTTGCCATCTGGGCGCTCGTCGCCGTGATGCCCTGCCCGAACATCTGCGTCGCAAGGGTGACGGTGTCAGCCCGGGTCTGATCGGCCGGGTAAACCGTGCCGCCGTCCTCCCCGAGGAATCCGGCCTCGGTGGGTTCGCCGAAACCGAAAGCGCGGAACGCGTCGTACTTCTGCTCGGGGTTGAGCCGCTCGCTGAGCATCACGGTTCCGATGTTCGACGAGTTCATGAGGATGCCGGTGGCCGTCCAGCGCAGGTCGCCGTGGGCGAACACGTCGGTGATGTTCTCCCCTGAGGGAAGGCCGTTCGTATAGTTGCCGGGAACCGTGAGCTGCGTTTCGGGAGCGATCAGGCCTCGGTCGAGCAGCGCGGCGAACGCCACCGGCTTCATGATCGAGCCCGGCTCGAACGGCGCCGTGAAGCTGCGCGCGCCCGAGTTGTCGGCACTCACCGAGTTCAGGTCGTTCGGGTCGATCGAGGGCCAGTCGGCCGCGACAACGATCTCGCCCGTCGCGACTCGAACGACGAAAGCCGTGCCCCAGTCGGCGCCGACCGCGGTTCCCTGCTGCGCGAGCTGCTGTTGCGCGAACCACTGCAGGTCGGCGTCGATCGTGAGGTGCACCGTGCCGCCGTCGGTCGGTTCCTCGACGACAATGAGGCTGCCCGGCAGGCGTACCCCGTCCGCGCTGCGCTCGAACGTGGACGTTCCCGACGTCGCTTCCAGGCATGAGTCTTCTTGCAGTTCGGTTCCGGCAAGCGCGCCGTCCGTTCCGAGGAAGCCGACGAGGTTGCCGGCAATCGCGCCGCTCGGGTAGGTGCGCGAGGGCCGCAACTCGGAGTACACCCAGCCGATGTCGAGGTCGAAGACGGCGGTGAAGGTCTCCAGGGTCACCGCCTGCACGAGGTAGCTGAAGTCCGACTCCGGGTCTTCGGTGAGCGCGGCGAAGAGGTCGGCCGCGGGGGTGCCGGTGATTTCCGCGATCTTGGCGATCGCCTCCGTTGTCGGCACGACGACCCGCTCCCCGTCGAGTGTCATCTCGGTCGAGTCGCCGACGTTGCGCGGGGATGCGGTGATATCGAACCGGTCGACGCTATCGGCGAGGACCGTTCCGTTCGCGTCCACGATCTCGCCGCGGGAGCCCCACACGGTGAGCGACGTCGAGCGACGGGCTTCCGCCGCCGCGGTGAGCTCCCCCGCTCGCACCACCTGGATATCGACGAGCTTGACGACGAAGACGCCGACGATCGCGAAGACGGCGAACAGCGTCAGCGCCAATCGCCGCGCGGTGAGCCGTGAGTGCGTCATCCTGCTCTTTCGTGCTCGGTCAGCGAGTAGTCGGCGAGGGGATCGTGCCCGGTGTCGATGAAGCCTGCGCACCCGACCCGCCGCCCGCCGCCGAATTCTCAGGAGAGCCCGCGGTCCGGTCGTCGGCCGCCGGGTCAACGAGAGTCGAGCCGGCGAGCAGCGCGTTGCCGATCTGGTTTCCCGACGAGCCCGTGAGGCTGCCCCCCGCGGGCGTGGGGTCGCCGGAAACGGCGCCCGTCGACAGGTCGAGGAAGACCGGGTTGCCACTCGCGACCATGCCGAGGTGTTCGGCGTTCGCCGTCAAATTCTGGGTTGACGACAGCACCTCGAGCTGTTCCGTGAGCGCCTGCTCCTGTCGCAGCAGATCGCGCTGCTCGGTCTGCAATCCTGCGATCGTGTACGCGCCCTCGGCGAGCACGATGCTGAGCAGCAGCTGGGCCAGCAGGATGGCGCCGATCCCGGCGATCGTCACGACCGCCGACAGGACGCGAGGTCGCGCGCGCCGGTAGGCGCGGGTCGGAGCGGCTTCGAGGTGGCGCCGCGGCGCCGGCGACCGGGCCGGGCGCGGGGAGGCAAGCGGGAGCGCGCTCATGCGGCAGCCCTCCGGATCCGTTCCGCGGCGCGCAACCGCACCGGCGTCGCGCGGGGGTTGCGAGCCTTTTCGATGTCGCTCGCCAATTCGGCGCCGCGCACGAGGAGCTTGATCTCGGGCGCATGCTCGGGCAGCTCGACCGGGAGTCCCCGCGGAGCCGTCGACGTGGATCGGACGGCGAACTCGCGCTTGACGATCCGATCCTCGAGCGACTGGTAGGCGAGCACGACGATGCGCCCGCCGACCTGGAGCGCATCGAGGGCAGCGGGAATGGTGCGCTCGAGCACGTCGAGTTCGGCGTTCACCTCGACTCGAAGGGCCTGAAAAACGCGCTTCGCCGGGTGCCCGGCGTTCTTCACTGCGGCGGGCGTTGCATCCTGAAGGAGGTCGACGAGTTGCGCAGACGTCTCGATTGGCGCGAGTGCGCGCGCTTGGACGATCTTTCGGGCGTACCGGGCGCTGAGCTTCTCCTCACCGAACTCGAAGAAGATGCGGCGGAGTGCGCCCTCGTCGTATTCGGCGATGATCCGAGCGGCGGTGAGCGGCGCCGTCGGGTCCATCCGCATGTCGAGCGCCGCATCGCGCGCGTAGGAGAAGCCCCGGTCGACGCGGTCGAGTTGCATCGACGACACTCCGAGGTCGTACAAGATGCCCGCGACGTCGGAGATCCCGAGATCCGAGAGCACGGTCGGGAGCGCATCCGACACCTCGTGCACAAGGTGCATGCGCCCGGCGAACGGCTTCAGCCGCTCCCCCGCCAGGCGCAGCGCCTCCGGATCCCGGTCGATCCCGACCAGGGTGAGTTCAGGGAAACGACGGAGGAAGGCTTCGGCGTGACCGCCGAGACCGAGCGTGCCGTCGACGAGCACCGCCCCGGGACGGTCGAGGGCGGGCGCGAGCAGCTCGAGGCAGCGCTCGAGCATCACCGGCGTGTGGAGGGCGTCGTCGGACGCGGCGGGGTTCATTGAGATCGGCGGCTTCGTCATGGGAGCAGGGGCCGGGCCCTCGAACCTGATCCCCATCCGCTGCGACCTGGCTCCGGGGAAGTGAGCCAGGGTGCGCGGCTGAGGGTCGGGATCGAGGGATCAGAAGAGGCCCGCGATCACCTCCCCGTCGGCGGCGGCGTAGCCGGATTCGGTCGCGGCATAGAACTGGTCCCATGCGGCGGTGTCCCAGATCTCGGCACGCGTACCGGCACCGATCATCGTGAGTTCGCGGTCGAGCCCCGCGTATTCGCGCAGCATCGAGGGCACGGTGACGCGCCGCTGCTTGTCGGGGATCTCCTGCGTCGCGCCGGAGAGGAAGAGGCGGATGTAGTCGCGCCCCTCTTTCGTCGTGACGGGCGCGGTGCTCATCCGCTCGTGAACTTTCTCGAACTCGCGTTCGGAGTACACGAATACGCAGCGGTCGACCCCGCGCGTCATCACGAGGCCGCCAGAGAACTCGTCCCAGAACTTGGCCGGAAGGATGACGCGGCCCTTTTCGTCGAGTTTGGGCGCGAAGGTGCCGAGCAACATGCGGCCACCCCCTCACTTCTCCGGCCAGACTCTGAGGTTCCTCCACATTACTCCACTTTCCTCCCTTCACAACCCCTTTCCGCCACTATTCCTCCCTGCGGGGCCACGACGCTCCCCGGGCGCGCAACAAGAAAGGCCGACCCGAGGGTCGGCCCTTCTTGACGAGACGAGGAGGTTGGTATCAGTCCTCGGGGTCGCGGCGTTGGTCCCAACGCTCGCTGAGCGTGTCCATGAAGCCGGCGCGCCGCGGCCCCTCGCTCGCGTCACGAGCGAGGGTGAGGCCGCGCGGCGGTGCGAATCCGAGCAGCGCTCCCACGAACATCACGACGAATCCGAGCAAACCGACCAGCGGTTGCTGCACGATCACACCGGCGATCAACAGAACGATCCCAATGACGGCGGCAACTATCGCGAGTGCGATCGCGGTGTAGCTCGCGCGCCCCCGGGCACCCACTTTGGCGACATCGTCCGCGTCGTGGTGGTAAAGACTGCGCTCCATCTCGTCGAGGAGGCGCTGCTCCTGCTCAGAAAGTGGCATTGTGAACTCCTTGACCGCGAGAAGCTCATTGTAGGCCGCTCACCCGCGGATAAGGTAGGCGCGTGTCTGAGAGTCCGCGGTTAGTGGACCTGGTCCAGACCCGTCTCGACGGCTTCCTCGCCGAACGGGGTGCGGAGCTGCGCGGCATCTCGCCTGACCTCGATGTCGTCGACGACTGCGCCCGGCGACTGCTCGCCGGGGGGAAGCGGTTCCGCGCGCTGTTCTGCTACTGGGGGTGGCGCGCCGTCAGCGCCCACGCGAGGGACTTCGACGCGCTCGTCGACGACACCGCCGACGCCGATCTCGACGCACTCGTCTCCATCGCGGCTGGGCTCGAGACCTTTCATGCCGCCGCGCTGGTGCACGACGACATCATGGACAACTCTGACCTGCGCCGCGGGCAGCCGAGCGTGCACCGGGCGTTCGCGGTCCTGCACGGCGAACGCGGCTGGGACGGCTCTCCCGCCGCCTACGGTCTCTCCGCCGCACTTCTGCTCGGCGACCTGCTGCTCGGCTGGAGCGACGAACTCGTTGATGCCGGGGTCGCGGTGGCCGGAAATGTCGCCGCCGGCCGAGCAGCACGAGCCGAATTCGCCCGGATGCGCACGGAGGTGACGGCCGGGCAGTACCTGGACATCTTCGAAGAGACGGCCTGGCGCGCCATCCCGGAGGATGAGCACCTCTCCCGGGCTCAGCGGGTCATCGTCTTCAAGTCGGCGAAGTACAGCGTCGAGGCACCGTTGGTCATCGGTGGCTCGCTCGCCGACGGGTCGCTCGCCCAGATCGCCGCGCTGCGCGAGTTCGGGCTACCGCTCGGCATCGCGTTCCAGTTACGCGACGACCTGCTCGGTGTGTTCGGCGATCCTGAGGTGACCGGCAAGCCCGCGGGTGACGATCTGCGGGAAGGCAAGCGCACGGTGCTGGTCACCTTGGTGCGGCAGAAACTACCCGCATCCGCTGCCCGCGTGTTCGACGAACTGCTCGGAGATCGCACCCTCGATGCCAACCAGATCGCGATGCTGCAAACCGCCGTCCGGGACAGCGGCGCGGTCGAGCAGGTCGAGCGTGTGATCGCCCACCATCTCGACCAGGCCCGCGCTGCGCTCGCCGACGCCCCGCTCGCACGCAGCGCCCGTGACGAACTCACGGCACTCGCCGACGCCGTCACCCGCCGGTCGAGCTAGCCAGCGGTCCAGAGCTCGAGCGGTCCAGAGCTCGATCGGGCCCCAACGAAATGGGCCCGACTAGTCAGAAGCCCAGCGCTTGTGCGATGCGGCGCACTTCAGCCTTGCGGCCCGCCCGCAGCGCGTCGATCGGGGCGGCTCCGCCGAGCAGGTCGTTGTCGGCGAGCATCCAGTTCAGGGCTTCGTCGTCACTGAATCCGGCATCGTGGAGAACGATGACGGTCCCGCGGACTTCGCTGAGCGGTTCCCCGTCCTTGACGAAGTCGGCAGGCACTTTGAGGATGCCGTCGACGCGAGCGCCCGGGAGCGAATGCTCTTCGATGAGTCGTCGTACTCGGCCAGCGGGGACGCCGATCAGTTCGACGAGCTCGGGAACGGTCAGCCAGGTCCGCGGGGCGGGTGCGGTCACCTCTCTAGCGTGCCACGCTTCAATGTTTCCAACTTGTAAACTGCAGCAACATCTGCCACGTTGATTGACACACCTGTACAGCTGTGTCACGGTGGAGAGGAGTGCCGACACGAATCCTCGGGGGGCTGAGGAGATTGAGGCGGAGATGACGGACGTTCGCGACGCGGAGGACACTCCGCGACCCCTTTTTCCCGGACTGGTATCCACGAAGTCGACCTCGAGCGGCGGTGGCCGTCACCGCGGTGAGCGTCGGCGTGGACCGCTGGGCGAAGGCTTCCGCAAGACCCTCCCGTTCGTCGTTGCGAGTGCGATGACGATGGGCCTCAACCTGACCGGCTCCGTCGAGCCGGTCGCCGCAGCCCCGAAGAAGCCCGCCAAGCCGAAGGCCGACCTCAGCACCTCGATGCGCAGCCTCATCGGCGCCGCGACCCGAGTCGCCGCCGGTGGCGGGAGCGCCGCCGCTGCCTCCACATACATCGTGCAAGCCGGCGATACCGTGGCCGCGATTGCCGGGCGACACGGGCTCTCCACCGCATCCGTCCTCGCGCTCAACGGCCTCGGCTGGAAGTCGCTCATCTTCCCCGGCCAGGTTCTCAAGCTGGCGGCCGGCGCAACCTTCGCTCCCGCCTCCGCGCAGGAGGGCGGCCGCTACTCGATTGCGCGTGGCGACACGATCTCGCGGATCGCGGCACGCTTCGGCGTGCCGGTCGAGTCGGTCTTGAATGCGAACGGTCTTGGCTGGTCGAGCATCATCTACCCCGGTCAAACGATCGCCATCCCCGCGGTAGCCGCCCCGGCGGCACCGCAAATCGAGCTCGTGTCGGCGACGAGCCCGGCGGCCCCCACGGCCCCCACGGCTCCCCCGGCTCCCCCGGCGCCGACGTCGAGCTACACCATCCAGTCGGGTGACACGATCTCGTCGATCGCGTCACGTTTAGGCGTGACCACCCAGGCTGTACTCGACGCGAACGGACTTACCCCGTCGAGCATCATCTACCCGGGCCGCAACCTCGTCATTCCCGCAGCCGGCGGCTCGTCGGCGGGCGGATCCTCAGGTGGCTCGGTCACGACCCTCACCGCCGAGCAGGAGGCCAACGCGCGCATCATCATCCAGGTTGGGCGGGAGCAGGGCGTCCCCGACTACGGCATCATCATCGCTCTCGCGACGGCGATGCAGGAGTCGAGCCTGCGCAACATCAACTACGGCGACCGCGACTCTGTCGGGCTGTTCCAGCAGCGCACCAGCTCCGGGTGGGGCACGATCGACGAGATCATGAACCCGCACCACTCGGCCTACCTCTTCTACCAGGGCCGTAGCGGCTACACGCGCGGTCTGCTCGACATCTCGGGGTGGCAGTCGATGGCGCTCACCGTGGCCGCTCAAAAGGTGCAGGTCTCGGCCTACCCGAACCACTACGCGAAGTGGGAGGCGAGTGCGCGCGCGTGGTTCGCCGCGTTGGCCTGATCCAGCTTTCGCCTGATCTCCTGCCGATCCGGCGCCTTACGGGTGTCCTCCCAGGCTCGCGGAGCGCGCGAACCTAGAATCCGAGGGTGAGTACAGGCACCACCGATCCCCTGATCGGCCGGCTCATCGACGGCCGGTATCAGGTGCGCTCACGCATCGCCCGGGGCGGGATGGCGACCGTCTATCTCGCGACCGATCTGCGCCTCGAGCGCCGCGTGGCCGTCAAAGTCATGCACGGTCATCTCGCCGACGACAGCCAGTTCAAGCAGCGGTTCATCCAAGAGGCGCGGAGCGCGGCCCGGCTCGCTCACCAGAACGTCGTCAACGTCTTCGATCAGGGGCAGGACAACGAGTCGGCCTACCTCGTCATGGAGTACCTCCCCGGCATCACGCTGCGCGACCTGCTGGAGGAATACGGCTCGCTGACGCCGCAGCAGATGATCGACATCACCGAGGCCGTGCTGTCCGGTCTCGGAGCTGCGCACAAGGCCGGCATCCTGCATCGCGACCTCAAGCCCGAAAACGTGTTGCTCGCCGACGACGGGCGCATCAAGATCGGCGACTTCGGCCTCGCGCGGGCCACCTCGGCGAACACCGCGACCGGCGCCGCGCTGCTCGGCACGATCGCCTACCTCTCCCCCGAGTTGGTGACTCGCGGCCTCGCGGACACCCGCAGCGACATCTACGCGGTCGGCATCATGATGTACGAGATGCTCACCGGGGAGCAGCCCTTCACCGGCGAACAGCCGATGCAGATCGCCTACCGGCACGCCAACGAGCCCCTACCCGCCCCGAGTTCGAAGAATCCGAAAGTGCCGCGCGAGCTCGACGAACTCGTGTTGTGGGCGACGGCGAAGGATCCCGACCAGCGGCCCGCAGACGCTCGTGCCCTGCTCGAACAGGTGCGCGACACCGAGGCGCTTCTCGACCTTCCGGCTGGCGAACCCGCGCGCCGCCAGAAGACACAGGTCCTCCCTGCTGCATCCGGCGGAGCCCGGCACACCGCGCCGACCGACACCTCGTCTCTGGGCGCGCCCGTGCGGCCCGAGCGACCATTCAGTGAAGCGGCGACGCAAGTGTTGGGTTCGCGCCGACCGCCCGGTGGACCCGGCACGGAGCTCGCGCTCGCCGAGTCCCCGGCACGCCCCGCGCGCACCCGGCGTTGGATCCCGCTGGTGGCCATTCTCGGCGCGTTGCTGCTCGCAGCGTCGGGCGTCGGGTGGTGGTTCATCTTCGGGCCGGGTGCGCGCGTCACGATTCCCACGAGCATCGAGAGCCTCACCTTCGAGCAGGCGAAAGCGCAACTGGAAGACCTCGGGCTCGACGTCGCCGATCAGCCTGGGACGATCGACTCCCCCACGGTCGCGAAGGATCTGGTGGCGCAAACCGAACCTGAGATCGGGACGGCGGTCGAGCCCGGCTCCTCGGTCGTCATCCTGCTCTCCACCGGACCCCAACTTCTTCCGATCAACCTCGACCAGGGGATGTCGCAGGCCGAAGCCGAAGCGGTAGTCCAGGAGCACTGGACCCTCGAAGAAACCGACGTGCAATTCCATGCCGCGGTCGCGGCCGGTCAGCTGATCGATGCGCTCGGGGCCGGCGGAGTCAGCCTGCTCGAGGCCACCGAGTACGGCGAACTCCAGCCCATCACCCTCGTGGTGTCAGCGGGGCCGATCCCTGATCTCACGGGGAAGACGCCCGACGAGGCACGTGCGGCCCTCGCTGCCGTCGACCTCGTCGCCGCCGACAGCCTGACCCGGCAGAGCTATCACGACACCGTGCCGGAAGGGACCGTCATCGGGCTCGTCGAATCGGCCTCGCCGATCCGACCGGGCGACGAAGTCGCGCTCGACGTTTCCCGCGGCCCGGAACCGGTCGCGGTACCTGCCATCGTCGGGATGTCGTGGACCGATGCTCGCGCAGCGCTCGAAGCCGCCGGGCTGGGGTATGCCTTCGATCGCGAGATCGACGAAGATCTCGCGGAAACGTTCCCGAACAGCTCCCGGGTGACGCGCTCCGACCCCGACCCGGGCGTCATGGTGCGGCGCGGCGACATCGTCACCGTGCGGCTCACGGTCGGATAGCCCGACCCCGGGCTATCGCGCGGCGAGCTCCTCGGCGACCAGGAACGCGAGCTCGAGCGACTGCATGTGGTTGAGGCGCGGGTCGCACAGCGACTCGTACTTCGTCGCGAGGCTCGCCTCGTCGATCTGCTCCGACCCGCCCAGGCACTCGGTGACATCGTCGCCGGTGAGCTCCACGTGGATCCCCCCGGGGAACGTTCCCGTCGCACGGTGGGCTTCGAAGAAGCCACGAACCTCGTCGACGACGTCGTCGAACAGGCGCGTCTTGTACCCGGTCGGCGTCGTCATCCCGTTGCCGTGCATCGGGTCGGTCACCCACAGCGGCGTCGCATCCATGCCCTTGATCGCCTCAAGGAGCGGCGGCAACGCGTCGCGCACCTTGCCTGCTCCCATGCGAGTGATGAAGGTGAGGCGACCCGGCTCGCGCTCGGGGTCGAGCTTGTCGATCAACTTCTCCATCACCTCGGGAGTGGTCGACGGGCCGAGCTTGATGCCGATGGGGTTGCGGATGCGCGAGAAGTAGTCGACGTGCGCGCCATCGAGGTCGCGGGTGCGCTCCCCGATCCAGAGGAAGTGGGCGCTCGTGTTGACCGGGGTGCCGTTGCGCGAGTCGATGCGCGTCATCGGCCGCTCGTAGTCCATCAGCAGACCCTCGTGCGAGGTGTAGAACTCGACCCGACGCAGTTCGTCGAAGTCGGCACCCGCTGCTTCCATGAACTTGACCGCGCGGTCGATCTCTTTCGCGAGGCCTTCGTAGCGCTGGTTCGCCGGATTGGTGGCGAAGCCCTTGTTCCAGGAGTGCACCTGGCGCAGGTCGGCGAACCCGCCCTGGGTGAACGCGCGGATGAGGTTCAGCGTCGCGACAGCGGTGTGGTAGCCCTGTACGAGGCGACGCGGGTCGGCCTGCCGGGACTCCGGCGTGAAGTCGTAGCCGTTGACGATGTCGCCGCGGTAGGCGGGAAGGGTGACGTCGCCACGGGTCTCGGAGTCGCTCGAGCGGGGCTTTGCGAACTGTCCCGCCATGCGGCCCATCTTGACGACCGGCATCGAGGCGCCATAGGTGAGCACGACGGCCATCTGCAACAGCGTCTTCACCCGGTTGCGGATCTGCTCGGCGGTGGCCCCCGCGAAGGTCTCAGCGCAGTCGCCGCCTTGGAGCAGGAAAGACTCGCCGCGTGCCGCTCGGGCAAGCCGATCGCGCAGGATGTCGACCTCACCCGCGAACACCAGCGGCGGGAATGACGCAATCTCGGCGGATGCGGCGGCGACAGCGGCGGGGTCTGGCCATTCCGGTTGCTGCTTGATCGGCAGGCTCCGCCAATAGTCGAGGCCCTCGATCACACGGGGATCAGCCTGGACGACGGTCTCTGTCGGGTCTACCACGGGTGCCTTCTGTTGAGCGATACGGCGCTGTGAGGATGCGACGCGAGCTGCGCCAGCCGTCCAGCCTAGCCGTCCGTCAGCTCGCGCGCCGCGCAGCTCCCGCTGCGCGATTCTTCACCGAGCTCGCGTAGACGTCGGCGTACTCCTGGCCGCTCAATTTCGAGAGTTCGTGCATGATCTCGTCGGTGATCGAACGGAGCACGAATCGGTCGCCCTCCATGCCGGCGAATCGAGAGAAGTCCATCGGCTCGCCGACGACGACCCCCACCTTGCGCAGCTTGGGGAAGACCGTGCCGGTCGGCAGCACCTTGTCGGTGTCGATCATCGCGATCGGCAGCACGGTAGCCCCGGACTCGAGGAGCATTCGTGCGATGCCGGTTCGGCCACGGTAGAGCCGACCGTCGGGGCTCCGGGTTCCCTCAGGGTAGATCCCGAGCTGACGGCCTTGAGCGAGCACGCTGAGGCCGGCATCCAGGGCCGCTTCGGATGCCTTGCCCCCCGATCTGTCGATCGGCACCTGGCCGACTCCCGAGAAGAAGAACCGGCTGAACCAACCTGTGAGGCCCGTCCCGGTGAAGTATTCGCTCTTGGCGAGAAAGACGATGTGCCGATCGACGAGCAGCGGCAGAAAGATGGAGTCGACGAACGACAAGTGATTGCTTGCGATGATCACCGGCCCGGACTCGGGGATGTTCTCGTCCCCGACGATCCACGGACGGTACACCGTGTGCACGAACGGGCCGAGCAGCACGAACTTGATCAACCAGTAGAGAGGAGGCACCGCGGGCCAGTCTATTCGGCCCGACTCAGGCAGGTTCCGTCGAGCGGGCTCCCGCGTGGATGCGGGCGAGGTCGGCGGCGCCGACGACACCGGCATCGTTGACGAGTTGCGCGACCTCGAACCGCGGTTCGGGATGGAAGCCCCGCGCCGGGAGGTGGGCGAGGAACGACTCCCGCACCGGATCGAGCAGGAGGTCGCCAGCCATGGCCACTCCCCCGCCGAAGACGAACAGTTGCGGGTCGAGCACGGCGCCGATCGACGCACACGCCTGGCCGAGCCAGTCGCCGAGCTCGCGCAACGCCGCGAGAGCGCCTGGGTCGTGGTCGCTGATCAGCTGCGCGACGATGGTCCCATCGAGCACCCCAGCGTTGGCGGCGCGGGCCTGCGCGAGCGACTGACCGATGCCGCCGGCGTCCGCGATCTCCCCTGCGAAGCGCAGCAGAGCGCGTCCCGAGCCGTACTGCTCGATGCAGCCCTTCTGACCGCAGCCGCATGGATGCCCGCCGGGCACCACGCGCAGGTGGCCGACTTCACCCGCTGCCCCGAATCCACCCCGCAGCAAACGTCCGTTCGTGACGATCGCGCCACCGACGCCGGTGCCGATCGTCAGCATCGTCATGTCGGTGGTGCCGCGTCCGGCGCCGAACCGAAATTCCGCCCATCCGGCGGCGTTGGCATCGTTGTCGATGGTGATGTCCAACCCGGGCAGCCGGTCTGCGAGACGATCACGGAACGGCTCGCTGCGCCAGTTGATGTTGGGGGCGTAGTACACGGTCGACTGCGCGGCGTCGATGAACCCAGCCGCGGCGACGCCAGCCGCGACGATCTGCTTGCCGTGCCCCAGCTCCCGCACCAGTTCGACAACGACGTCAACGATGGCGGCCGGGTCGCCAGCGGGCGTCGGACGCCGCTCGAGACGAAGGATGTCGCCCGCCTCGGTCACCAGGGCTCCGGCGACCTTGGTCCCCCCGATATCGATCCCGATGGCATGCACCCGAGACAGCCTAATTCCGTGGTGGCGCCCACATCGCACCGGTAAGCTCGGATACGCCCATCCCCGGCCCCAAAGGAGTCGCCGTGAAAGAGAACTTCACCCCGCTCGTCGTCCAGCCCGATCCCGATGCCAACATCACCGATCTGCTGGTTGCGCGTGTTGCACAGACCCCGAACAACGCGCTGTTCGCGCTCCCTGCGGCAGACGGCGGGTGGACCGAGGTCACGGCGGCGGAATTCCACAGGCAGGTCGTTGCGCTCGCCAAGGGCTTCATCGCCGCAGGCGTGAAGCCCGGCGAGAAGATCGGTTTCATGTGCAAGGTCCGCTACGAGTGGACCCTCGTCGACTTCGCGATCGCCTACGCCGGGGCCATCGTCGTCCCCATCTACGAGACCTCGTCGCCGTCGCAGGTCCAGTACATCCTCACCGACTCGGACGCGACGGGCATCATCGTCGAAACTGCCGAGCACTTCACGCGGTTCGATGAGATTCGGGGCGACTCGCCT
>NZ_JANMSQ010000279.1:0-1550 GCF_031389465.1 Pseudolysinimonas sp. | reverse complement strand
GCTCCAGCATTCGAAGGAAGTCGCCTTTCTCTCCGCAACCATGGCGGCCGAGCTCAAGGTCAACGTCACCATCGCCAAGCGCGCGGGCCTGCTGCACGACATCGGCAAGGCGATCGACCGCGAGGTCGACGGCACCCACGTCCAGCTGGGCATCGAGTTGCTGCGCAAGTACGGTGAATCGGAGGAGGTCATCCACGCCATGGCCTGCCATCACGGCGACTTCGATCCGCAGTCCGTCGAAGCGGTCCTGGTCACCGCCTCCGATGCCCTTTCCGCGGCGCGTCCGGGCGCCCGGCGGGAGGTTCTCGAGACTTACGTCAAACGGCTCGAGAAGCTCGAGGAGATCGCCAACAGCTTCAAGGGAGTGCAAAAGAGCTTCGCCATCCAGGCCGGCCGTGAGGTGCGGATCATCGTTGACAGCGGCAAGATCGGCGACGAGCAGGCGATCTGGCTGTCCAAGGACATCGCCAAGCGGATCGAGGCGGAGCTCACCTACCCGGGCGAGATCCGCGTCACTGTGATTCGCGAGACCCGCGCCGTCGAGTTTGCGCGATGAAGCTGCTCTTCGTCGGCGACGTCATCGGGAAACCCGGGCGTCAGGCGCTGAAGCGTCTGCTCCCCAGGCTGGTCGACGAGCACAACGCAGACTACGTCGTCGTCAACGTCGAGAACATGGCGGGTGGTTTCGGGGTGACACCGGAGACGCTCGCGGAGCTCGACGACCTGCCGATCCACGCCCTCACCACGGGCAACCACGTCTGGGACAAGAAAGAGGTCCTCGACATGCTGGAGCACGAGCCGCGGCTCCTCCGGCCGGCGAACTACCCGGATGGCAATCCGGGGCGTGGGGTACATATCGGCGAAACCTCGGCGGGGGTGCGGGTGGCGACGATCAACCTCGAGGGTCAGGTCTTCATGAAGAACCTCGATTCGCCGTTCCGCGTCGCAGATCGCCTGCTGGCCGACCTCGACAGCAGGATCAAGGTCGTCTTCGTCGACTTCCACGCCGAGGCGACGAGCGAAAAACAGGCCTTGGGCGTCTATCTGGACGGCCGGGTGAGTGCCGTAGTCGGCACGCACACCCACGTTCCGAACGCCGATCATCGCGTCCTTCCGCAGGGGACAGCGTTTCTGACCGACGCGGGCATGACCGGACCTTACGAGGGCGTCATCGGCTTCCGTTCCGACCGCGTGCTGCAGCGATTTCTGACCCAGGCGCCCGCCGCGTTCGAAGTCGCCAAGCGCGACGTACGGCTGGCTGGGGTACTCATCGATATCGACGAGGCTACGGGCCGCGCCCGCGGCATCGATCGCTTCCTGGTGCCGGACGCGGGAGCCTGAACCGTGGCCGCGAGACCGCCCGCGATCGACTCCCTGCGAGGAGCCCCCGGACGCAAGAAGCTCTCCGTCATCGTCACCACTTTCAACGAGGAGATCAACGTCGCCGAATGCCTCGAATCGGTACTCTGGGCGGACGAGATCGTGCTCGTCGACTCGTTTTCGACCGACCGGACGGTGACGATTGCCCAGCGCTTTCCGGTGACGATTCT
>NZ_JANMSQ010000269.1:0-4257 GCF_031389465.1 Pseudolysinimonas sp. | reverse complement strand
TCGTGCCGCCCTCGGTGCTCATGCTTTCAAACCTACACTCGGCATATGAGTGGAAATCTCCCGCGCATTGCCATCCTCGGAGCGGGGTCGATGGGCGGCGCGATTCTCGCCGGGCTCGTCGAATCGGGCCTCGCGACTTCCGGGGTCGCGGTCACCAATCGCAGTGCCAGCAAGGCCGACGCGGTGCGGATGCCGGGGGTCGACTCGTACGCGCTCGAGCTGGATTCCGCGGCCAACCGAGTCGCCATCGAGGGGGCGCGAGTGGTCATCGTCGGGGTCAAGCCGGCGATGGTGCCCGAGCTGCTAGCCGAAGTCGCCGAGTTTCTCGAGGGCGACGCGATCGTGGTGAGTGTCGCGGCCGGGGTGACGACCGCGACGATGGAGGCGCTGGTGCCGAACGCCGTCGCGCGGACGATGCCCAACACCCCGTCGGTCGTTCGCCGGGGGGTCACCGGCCTCGCCGCGGGCTCGCGCATCTCGCCCGACCAGCTCGCGCTCGTGCGCGCGGTGTTCGAAACCGTCGGTGCCGTGATCGAGCTCGACGAGAACCGCATCGACGCCCTCAGCACCATTTCGGGGTCGGGTCCCGCATACGTCTTCTTCCTGATCGAACAGCTCACCGGTACCGCGCTGCGGCTGGGTTTCACCGAATCCGACGCGCGGCTCATGGTCGAGCAGACCTTCCTCGGCGCCTCCGAGTTGCTGGCCTCGTCGGATGCCGACCCGGCCGAGTTGCGCCGCCGCGTGACCAGCCCCAACGGCACCACGATGCGTGCGATCGCCGTCATGGAAGAGGCCGACCTCGCCGGCATGTTCGACCGCGCAACCGCCGCCGCTCTCGCCCGCGCGAAGGAGATGTCCCTCGGCGGCTGAGGAGTCGGGCATCCGTTTTCAGGAAGTTGAGTAGCTGGAGTGGCTGGTGTCATGTACGGAGGTCGCAGGAGCCACACGGGACAACATTCGCCCCGCAAGTTCCTGAAAACGGGAAGCGGCCCACCGGCTCTGCTCTGCATAGCGCTGAACTTGTCGAGGTCGGCGGTGTTGCCGCTGGCGATGATGAGGTCGTGATTCGACACCACGGTGTCGGCGGTGGCGTAGGTGAACTCCTTGCCGGGGCTCTTCACCCCGACCACGGTGATCCCGTACTTCTGGCGCACCTGCGCTTCCGAGAGCGAGATGCCGCGGATCGGCTTCGGCGGGTACATCTTGACGATCGCGAAGTCGTCGTCGAACTCGATGAAGTCGAGCATCCGGCCCGAGACGAGGTGGGCGACGCGCTCGCCTGCTTCCGCCTCCGGGTAGATGACGTGGTTCGCGCCGATGCGGGCGAGGATCTTGCCGTGCGACTGGCTGATCGCCTTCGCCCAGATCTGCGGAATCTTGAGGTCGACCAGGTTCGCGGTGATGAGCACCGACGCCTCGACTGAGGACCCGACCGCGACGACAGCGATCGAGAAGTCTGAGGCACCGATCTGGTTGAGTGCGTCGATGGATCGTGCATCCGCTTGCACGGCGTGGGTCACCCGCTCCGACCACTTCTGCACGAGCCCCGCGTCTTCGTCGACGGCCAGCACGTCGCGGTCGAGTCGCGCCAGTTGACCCGCGGTCGCGGCACCGAACCGACCCAGTCCGATGACCAGCACCGGGGCGTCATGTGGGATCTTGTCAACCAACGATCGGCCTTTCCTCGGGGCGCCGGAACAGTTGTCGGCGGGTGCTCGCCGCGAGTGCCGCGGCGAGAGTCACGGTACCAATGCGGCCGAGGAACATCGTCGCCGCGAGCACGTACTGCGCGCCATCGGAGGTCGAGGCGGTGAAACCGGTCGAGAGACCGCACGTCGCGAACGCGCTGATCACGTCGAACAGGATGTAGTCGATCGGTACGTCGTCGGTGATGAGCAGGATGACGATGGTCGCGACGGCGACGGTCGTCGCGCCCCACAGCACGACGCTCACGGCGAGGCGCAGGACGTCTTGGGGGATCCGCCGCTCGTACGCCTCCATGTCGTCGACGCCGCGCGCCTCCGCGAACGCGGCGAGGAACAGGATCGCCAGCGTCGTCACCTTGATGCCGCCCGCGGTCGAGGCGGAGCCGCCTCCGATGAACATCAGCATGTCGGTGACGAGCAGACTCGACCCGTCGAGTTGGCCCATGTCCAGGGTCGCGAAGCCGCCCGATCTGGCCATCGAGGAGATGAAGAACGACTGCAGGATGCGCTGATCGAGACTCATCGCGGCCATCGTCGCGGGGTTGCCCCACTCGAACGCCAAGTAGGCGACGGTGCCGCCGACCGTCAGCAGTGCAAAGGTGATGAGGGTCAGCTTCACGTGCAGCGACCAACGCCGCGGGTGGCGCAGGTTCTTGCGCAGCACGTAGATGACCGGGAAGCCGATTGCGCCGAATACGACGCCGATCACGAGAGCGATGAGGAACCACCAGTCGCTCGCGTACGGCTCGAGCCCGGAACTGGTCGGCAGGAACCCGGTATTGGTGAACGCCATCGCGGAGATGTAGATCGACTCCCACGCCGCCGAAAGCGGGTCGGCGCCTTCGAGGAGCATGCGCGGGAAAAGCAGGGCGGCGACGAACAACTCGATCACGAGCACGCTGATCGCGACGGTCGCCAGAAGGCTGCGGGTCTCACCGAGCCGCACCGCCTGGCTTTCCGAAACGGGGCCTTTGCGGATGCGGAGGGGGTTCGCATCGCCGGCTGCGAGGAGCTTCTGCCGGAGGCCGAGCTTGCGACTGATGATCAGGCCGAGGATCGATGCGACGGTCAAAACGCCGATGCCGCCGATCTCGACCCCGACAAACACGAAGACGTGCCCGAGCGGCGACCAGAACGTCGCCATGTCGACGGTCGAGAGTCCGGTGACGCAGATCACCGAGACGGCGGTGAACAGGGCGTCGACGAACGGTGCCTGTTGCCCCGAGGTCGTCGCGACGGGCAGCGAGAAGAGGATCGTGAAAATGCCGACGAGGCTGGCGAAAACCAGCACGGCGAAGCGTGCCGGCGTCGAGGCCGCGAAGTCGCTGAGCCGATCGAGGATGCGTGCGCGCAAAGACTCGAGCTGCACGGGCCGCGCGCGCATCCGTCTCCCTCGCCTGTCACCGGTCAGGCTCGCAGCCCCGACCAGGCTGAAATGCTACTCGCGCCCCCGACGCACGCGGCTACCCTGAGGGAATGGCCGATATCTTCGACGTGCTCGCCGACGGAACGCGCCGCGACATCCTGCGCCGGTTGCTCGACGGCGAGGCGACCGTGAGCGACCTGGTCGAGGTGCTCGGGCTCACCCAACCGACCGTCTCGAAGCACCTTGCCCGACTGCTCGACGCCGCACTGGTGACCGTGCGCGAAGACGGCCGCAACCGCATCTACGCGTTGCGTGCGGCGCCACTCGGAGCCGTTGACGCCTGGCTCTCACCCTTCCTCGAAGGCGTGCCGAGCGCCGTCACGTTCGGCGAAGCCGACGAAGCCGGACCGACGATCTTCGCCGCCTGGGCGGGTGCCGAAGCCGGGGACCGGGTCGGCCGGGTCGCCGCGGATGCCGCGCACAACGCCCGCGTCGCGCTCGAAGCGGCCCAAGAGAAACTGCAGGGGGCGCAGAAACGCGTCACCGAAAAGATGCCGCGCTGGGGCCGCGACGACGACTGAGTACCAGCTTCACCGACAACGCCAGCCATAGACAGCGCCCGCTGCAACGGCCTAGTCTGATCGGTCGAACGCACTCCACTCACATCAGCAACATCACCAACAGGAGCCGACATGGCAGGAGCACTCTCCGACATGCGGTTCCTGACGGTGGCCGAAGTCGCCGACCTGATGCGCGTGTCCACCATGACCGTGTATCGGCTCGTCAAATCGGGCGAACTCCCGGCCGTGCGATTCGGGCGTTCCTACCGCATCCCCGAGACCGCCGTCGCAGCCGCCGTCGAACTGCCTGCCGTACAGCAGACGCAGAACCGCAGCAACCGCGCAGGGTAGACTCACCCCTTGTGATTTCCGCGGTTCGATGAGGGCCCGGGTGGTCCTTACGTCGAAACGAGGTGAACATGGGTTCTGTCATCAAGAAGCGCCGCAAGCGCATGGCGAAAAAGAAGCACCGCAAGCTCCTTCGCAAGACGCGTCACCAGCGTCGTAACAAGAAGTGAGCTTGTCCTAAACGTCGGAGCGGGGGGGGATTAGCGGGTGAACGGCCGGGGGCCCCACCCCCCCAGAAACCCCCCCCCCCCCCCCCGCCCCCCAGGGGTGGGGG
>NZ_JANMSQ010000265.1:0-6778 GCF_031389465.1 Pseudolysinimonas sp. | reverse complement strand
GTCTCGTCGAGGAGAGCCACGAAGACGGGCTGCTCGAGTATCCGAGTTACACGAAACCCGCGGTCTGGCGCGGACTCGAAACCCCACCCGTGCTCCTCGGCGGCAACCACGGTGCGATCGCCGCGTGGCGCCGCGAGCAGCAGCTGGAACGCACCCGCCGCATCCGTCCCGACCTGTTGCCGTCCGCCGACGAGCAGACTAAGACGAGCGAGCGGTCAACACCAGCGGGCCCGACTCCGTGATCGCGACGGTGTGCTCCGCGTGTGCTCCGCGAGAGCCGTCCTTGCTGCGCAGGGTCCAGCCGTCGGCGTCGGTGGAGATCTTGTCGGTGCCGTGCATGAACCACGGCTCGATCGCGAACACCAGTCCGGGCCGCAGTGCGAGCCCGCGCCCCGCCCGCCCGTCGTTGGGGATGTGCGGGTCGCCGTGCATGATGCGGCCGACCCCGTGGCCGCCGAAGTCGAGGTTGACCTTCAACCGGGCGTCGTGTGCGACGTCGCCGATCGCTGCTGAGATGTCGCCGATCTTGTTCCCGACGACCGCGGCGGCGATCCCGGCGGCGAGGGCCTTCTCGGTGGTGGCGATCAACGCAAGGTCCGCGGGACGCGCCGACCCGACGACGATCGAGAGCGCCGAGTCGGCAACCCAGCCGTCGACGTTGGCTGCGAAGTCGAGCGACAGCAGGTCGCCATCCTGAAGCACGTAGTCGTGGGGGAGTCCGTGCAGCACCCCGTCGTTGACCGACGTGCAGATGACTTTGCCGAACGGCGAGCCGCCGAACGACGGGTGGTAGTCGATGTAGCAGCTTTCCGCACCCTCGGCACGGATCATGTCGTGCGCGAGCGTGTCGAGGTCGAGAAGGTTCACGCCGACAGCGGCAGCGTCTCGAGTCGCCTCCAGCACACGGGCGACAAAGGAGCCGGCGGCCTTCATCTGCTCGATCTCGGCCGGGGTGCGCAGTTCGATCACCGCAGAAGCCTAGCTGGATGCCGTGCGCCGTCAGGTGGCCCGAACCGTCGCGCTATGGCAAGATGGTCGTTTGTGCCCGGCACGGTTCTGCCTCAGAGGAACCACCGAGTGCCTGCCGCCGCGTTTTCCGCGTTCGGCCGGGGCACGACCTCGATTCCACACCACTGACACCGCGCCCGATCTGAGGCGGTCGCAGAGAGCGATTTCCCATGCATATCCTCGACGACGTCGATGCCGCTTCTCTCCGGTCGGACATCCCCGACTTCCGCCCCGGTGACACCGTCAAGGTGCACGTGAACATCATCGAAGGCACGCGCTCGCGTATTCAGGTGTTCCAGGGCGTTGTGATCGCCCGCCAGAACGAGGGCGTGCGCGAGACGTTCACGGTGCGCAAGGTTTCGTTCCAGGTCGGCGTGGAGCGCATGTTCCCCGTGCACTCGCCCGTCATCGACCACATCGAAATCGTCACCCGCGGTGACGTTCGTCGGGCGAAGCTTTACTACTTGCGCAACCTTCGCGGCAAGAAGGCGAAGATCAAGGAAAAGCGCGACGCCTGAGTCGCGTGAGCGCGACTCTGCCGTGAACGGCAGAGCGCCGCGCGAGTCGTACGGCGGGTGCGCCTGAGCGACATATGCTGTCACGGAACCCAGGGGTGACATGACAGAGCAGGATGCGCCGCCGGCGCACGAGGGCACCGCGCCCGCCGAGTTCGACTCGGCTTCCGCGCCCGACTCCACGGTCGACGCGACCGACGAAAAGCCGACGCGTCGCAAGCGCGAAAAGCTCCGCGGCTGGCGGGCTTTCCTGCGCGATGTCGCCCTCATCCTGCTGGCCGCGATTGTCATCTCGTTCCTGATCAAGACCTTCCTGATCCGGTCGTTCTACATTCCGTCGCAGTCGATGGAGGAGACCCTCCAGATCAACGACCGCATCATCGTGAACGAGCTGGTGCCGAACGTCATGCCGATCGAGCGTGGCGACATTGTGGTGTTCCGCGACCCGGGCGGCTGGCTCGCCCCGGTTCCCGAGGTTGAGCAGAACCCGGTCGTCGAGTTCTTCGACTGGCTGCTCTCGATCATCGGACTCACCGCCCCCGACTCGAACGACCACCTCATCAAGCGGGTGATCGGTCTGCCGGGCGACGAGGTGGCGTGCTGCAACGAGTTCGGGCAGATGACGGTGAACGGCGTGCCGCTCGACGAGGTCGGGTTGTACGTGACACTTCCCGATGGCGTCACCAAGGTCTCGCGCGACGACTTCGCGGTCACGGTACCCGAGGACTCGCTCTGGGTGATGGGCGACAACCGCTACAACTCGAAGGATTCCCGGTACAACCAGGACGGTCCGACGAAGGGCTTCGTGCCGTTCGATCACGTCGTCGGCCGCGCCATCCTGGTCTCCTGGCCGATCGACCGCTGGACCTGGCTCGACAACTACCCGATCGTCTTCTCGGGCGTCGACGAAGGCGCAGGCACGCCGCAAGACGGCGAACCAGATCCCGGCGCGAGTCCGACGGGCTGACCGTGGTCTCGTCCGTCCCCACCCTCCGGCACGAGCGCATCTTGCTGCGCGAGGGTGCGCGGCTGGTGATCGGTATGGATGAGGTGGGTCGCGGCGCGCTCGCTGGCCCGGTTGCGGTGGGGCTGAGCATCGTGGATGTCGACACCCGCACCGCCCCCGAGGGACTCAAGGATTCGAAGCTGTTGGCGGAAGCCAAACGCGAGGAACTGCAGCCGAAGGTCGCCCGCTGGGCCCGGCACGCGGCCGTCGGGCTGGCGTCGAACGAGCGCATCGAGCAGATCGGCATCATCGCCGCGCTCGGGCTCGCCGCCCGCCGGGCGATCGACGCGATCCGCGAGGAGGGTGTCGACCTGACCGGTGCGGTCGTGCTGCTCGACGGGTCGCATGATTGGCTCACGCCGGCGATCAACGGGGCGATCCCGGTGACGATGAAGGTGAAAGCCGACCGCACCTGCGCGGCCGTCGCGGCGGCATCCGTTCTGGCGAAAGTGCACCGCGACCGGCTGATGATCGACAGCGACGCCGTGCATCCCGGCTACCTGTGGACGTCGAACAAGGGCTACGCGAGCGCCGAGCACTACGCGGGCATCGAACGCGTCGGCGCGAGCCCCCTCCACCGCTGGAGTTGGCTCAAACAGCCCGGACTGTTCGACCTCGACGCCCTCGGCGCATAGCCGCGCGACGTAGACTCGTCGGAATGGATGAGGACGAGTTCGAGGACTACGACCGCGAGGTCGAGCTGGCGCTCTACAAGGAGTACCGCGACATCGTCGGCCAGTTCCGCTACGTCGTGGAGACCGAGCGGCGGTTCTACCTCGCCAACGAGGTCACGCTCGAGCGCAAAGACACCGAGCACGACTTCTACTTCGAGCTCACGATGAACGACGTGTGGGTCTGGGATGTCTACCGCTCCGACCGCTTCGTAAAGAGCGTGCGTGTGCTCACCTTCAAAGACGTCAATGTCGAAGAGCGTGCCGACAAAGATCTCGAGCTTCCGAAGGAACTCGCGCTCGACGAGTAGCAGTGCTCAACATCCTCTTCGTCTGCGCCCGCAACCGCCTTCGCAGCCCGACCGCGGAGCGCGTGTTCGCCGGTCGCCCCGGTGTGGAGACCGACTCGGCCGGGCTGGCACCGGATGCCGACGTGCGTCTCTCGGGAGATCAGCTGCACTGGGCGGACCTCGTCGTCGTGATGGAGAAGGCGCACCGCACCAATCTCCGGCGCGGGTACGCCCGCGCGCTCGGCGGGACCCGTGTCGTCTGCCTCGACATCCCCGACCGGTACGAGTACATGGAGCCGGCGTTGATCGAGCTGCTCGAGGAGCGGATGCGCCCCCACCTGTAGCGGAGCTGATCACGCGGTCCTCCCCAGGAGCCACTCAGCCACCGGCTCCCGAGAACACGACGCCGGTGACGTGGAGCGACGTGGGATTGGCGATCCTCTCCGTATGGCGGCGAAAGACGAACTCGGCAGGCGTGGTGAGCGCATTGCGGAACGGGCGCTCACGAGCCGGGGGTACGAGATCCTCGACCGCAACTGGCGGTGCCCCGAGGGTGAGATCGACCTCGTCGCGCTCGACGGTGAGGCGCTCGTCTTCATCGAGGTGAAGACCCGCACCTCGACGAAGTACGGGCATCCGTTCGAGGCGATCACGCCGGGCAAACTCTCGCGACTGCGTCGGCTCGCTGCGGCCTGGCTCGCCGCGCGCGGACCGGTGCGCCGCGCGAACCGTTTGCGGATCGACGCGATCGGGGTCATCGCCCCGCGCGACGCCCCCGCGAGCATCGAGCATCTCGAAGGCATCTTTTGACGCGCGTCGCCCGCACCCACGCGATCGCGCTCCTGGGGCTCGACGGCACGGTCGTCGACATCGAAGCCGACATCTCGAACCACCTCCCGGCGTTCGTGCTCATCGGCCTGCCCGATCTCGCCCTCGGTCAGGCTCGCGAACGGGTGCGAGCGGCGGCAGCGAATGCGGGATGCCCGATCACCCACCGCAAGTTGACGATCAACCTTTCCCCGGCCGCGCTGCCCAAACACGGCACCGCGTTCGACCTCGGGATCGCGATGGCGGCGCTCGCGGCCGACGGCGTCGTGCCGGGAGAGAGTGTCGACCGCGTCATGCACCTCGGCGAGCTCGCGCTCGACGGGCGGCTGCGGCCGACTCCCGGCATCCTGCCGTCGGTGTTGGCGGCGTCGCGGGCAGGCTTCCGTACGGTTCTCGTGCCGGCGGGCAACGCGGCCGAGGCCGCGCTCGTCGAGGGGATCGCCGTGGTCGCGGTGGCGTCGGTGCGGGATGCCGCAATCTGGCACGGAGCCGCTCTTGAGCCGATCGAGGTTGAGCCGCTGCTGCTCCCGCCGCTCGCGGCCGAGGGCGCTCGCGATGACGGCGACCTCGCTGATGTCGTCGGCAACCGGGATGCCGTGGAAGCTCTGCAAGTCGCGGCGGCGGGAGGCCACCACCTCTTCCTGCTGGGCCCACCGGGTGCCGGCAAGACGATGCTCGCGAGCCGGCTGCCCGGCATCCTGCCCGACCTAGCGGTGGATGCCGCGCTCGAGGTCTCGTCGCTGCGGTCGCTCTCGGGGTTGCCGGTCGGCGCGCGGCTCGTCACCCGGCCGCCGCTGGAGGCCCCGCACCATACTGCGAGCCCGGCGGCGATCGTCGGCGGCGGCAGCGGGGTGCTGCGGCCGGGTGCTGCGGCGCGTGCGGCTCATGGGGTGCTCTTCCTCGACGAAGCACCCGAGTTCTCGCCGCACGCGCTCGACGCCCTGCGGCAGCCGCTCGAGTCGGGCGTCATCACGGTGTCGCGCGCGGCCGGGACGGCGAGATTCCCGGGACGGTTCCAGCTCGTGCTCGCGGCGAACCCCTGCCCGTGCGGCAATGCGGGTTCCCGCGACCAGGAGTGCCTGTGCACGCCGTTCGCGCAGCGCCGCTACCTCGGGCGGTTGTCCGGTCCGCTGCTCGACCGGGTCGACATCCGGTTGCGCGTCGAACGCATCACGGCGGCGCAGTTGCGCACAGCGGGTGACGGCGACCGCGTCGACACCCGCACCGCGCGCGACCGGGTCGAGCGGGCGCGCGCAGTCGCGGGAGAGCGGCTAGCCGCGACGCCGTGGCGGCTCAACGCCAACGTTCCGGGAACGTGGCTGCGCTCTCCCGCCGGTGTGCCCGCGCGCGGCGCGACGGCGGCACTCGACCGAGCTCTGGAGCGCGGCGGGATCACGATGCGCGGCTACGACCGGGTGCTGAGGATGGCGTGGACTCTCGCCGACCTCGACGACACTCCGCGCCCCGATGCCGGCCACGTCGGCCGGGCGCTGCTGTTACGGAGGGCCGTCGCGTGAGCGCCCCCATCCCGCCGTCGGAGGCTGCTGTGCTCGTGCGCGCCGTCGCCCCTGAGCGCGATCTCGACCGCGACGGCATTGCCGAGCGGTTCGCGCGGGCGCGCTGGTCGGCGATCGCCGAGCCCGGGGATGCCGACGCCGGCCGACTCATCGCAGCCGTCGGTGCAGTTCGGGCTATCGAGCTTCTCGCGACCGGCACCGTCGCGGGTGCGCTCGACGATCTCGCCGGCGGGTCGTTCGCCGAGGCGGTCGACCGCTGGCGTCCCCGCATCCGGCAGGTCGACATTCCGCTGCACCTCCGGCAGGCGGCGCGGTTCGGAGCGCGCCTGGTGATCCCGGGCGACCCGGAGTGGCCGAGTGGCCTCGACGATCTCGGCATTCACGCGCCGCCGGCGCTCTGGGTGCGCGGCGACGCCGGGATGCTGGGCAGACTCGATCGTTCAATCGCGATGGTCGGCGCGCGGGCTGCGACCGGGTACGGCGAGCACGTCACGATCGAAGCGGCGAGCGGGCTCGTCGACCGCGGCTTCGCGATCATCTCGGGGGCGGCCTTAGGTATCGACGGTGCTGCCCATCGGGCGGCGTTGGCGAGTGGCGGATCGACCGTCGCCTTTCTCGCCGGGGGAGTCGACCGCTTCTACCCGAGCGCCCACGAGACGCTGCTCACCCGCATCGTAGATCGCGGCGCCGTCGTGTCGGAGGTGCCCCTGGGTACGGCACCGACGAAGTGGCGCTTCCTCCAACGGAATCGGCTCATCGCGGCCGCCGCCCGGGCCACGGTCGTCGTCGAAGCCGGCTGGCGGTCGGGATCACTCAACACCGCGGGGCACGCCGCCCAGCTCGGGCGCCCACTTGGTGCGGTGCCCGGCCCCGTCACGTCGTCGGCGTCCGCAGGGTGTCATCGCCTCATCCGTGAGTACGACGCGGTGTGCGTGTCAAGTGC
>NZ_JANMSQ010000255.1:0-10574 GCF_031389465.1 Pseudolysinimonas sp. | reverse complement strand
GGCTGTTCCCCGGCACCCGGAACTGCCATTTCTGCCCGCTGAGCGACCCGCGTATTACCTCGGGTTTCGGGCGGCTTCGACATCGTGTGCCGCCGCGCCTACTGTCGCCATCAGACCACCTGCCATCCATCTCCAAGGAGCACCCCATGTCGGACTGGAAGTTCGAGACCCAGCAGATCCACGCCGGCGCGAAGCCCGACCCGGTGACCAACGCCCGGGCGACTCCGATCTACAAGACGACCTCCTACGTCTTCAACAACTCCGACCACGCCAAGAACCTGTTCGCGCTGGCCGAGTTCGGCAACATCTACACCCGCCTGATGAACCCGACGACCGATGTCGTCGAGCAGCGCGTCGCCGCGCTCGAGGGCGGTACCGCCGCTCTTGCGGTTGCATCGGGATCGTCGGCGATCACTTACGCCGTGCTCAATATCGCGAGTTCGGGCGACCACATCGTTTCGTCGAGCTCGATCTACGGCGGCACCTACAACCTCTTCAAGTACACCCTCGCGAAGCTCGGCATCGAGGTCACGTTCGTCGAGAACCAGGACGACGCCGAGGAGTGGAAGGCCGCGATCCGCCCGAACACCAAACTGCTGTTCGCCGAGACGATCGGCAACCCGCGCATCAACATCCTCGACATCGAGCTCGTCGCCGAGGTCGCCCACCGCGCCGATCTGCCGCTCATCGTCGACAACACGATCGCGACCCCCTACCTCATCCGTCCGTTCGAGTTCGGTGCCGACATCGTCGTTCACTCGGCGACGAAGTTCCTCGGCGGGCACGGGACGGTAATCGCAGGCGTGATCGTCTACGGCGGCCGATTCCCCTGGTCGCAACACGTCGACAAGTTCCCCGGACTCACTGAGCCCGACCCGTCGTACCACGGAGCGTCGTACACCGCCGTGCTCGGCGACGGGATTGCCTACGTCATCAAAGCTCGGGTTCAGTTGCTGCGCGATACCGGAGCGGCCATCGCCCCCGACACGGCGTTCTCGCTCATCCAGGGCATCGAGACGCTCTCGCTGCGCATCGAGCGGCACGTCGAAAACGCGCAGGCCGTCGCGGAGTGGCTCGAGAACCACCCCGACGTCGCGTCGGTCAACTATTCGGGGCTGCCGTCGAGCCCGTGGTACGAAGTGGCCGCCAAGTACGCCCCGAAGGGTGTCGGAGCGGTGCTGTCGTTCGAACTCAAAGGCGGGGTGGATGCCGGCCGCGCCCTCGTGGAGAGCGTCACCCTGTTCAGCCACCTGGCCAACATCGGCGACGTGCGCTCGCTCATCATTCACCCGGCTTCGAAGACACACTCCCAGCTCACCCCGGAGCAGCAGCTCACGACCGGTGTCACCCCCGGCCTCGTGCGTCTCTCGGTCGGGCTGGAGAACATCGACGACATCAAGGCCGACCTCGAGGCGGGCTTCGCCGCCGCCCGCAAGGTGAGCGCCGCGAACGCGTCCGTCTGACCGAACCCGCGGGCGCCGGGTCGGCCGAGGCTGTAACACGGAACTTTCTGCGCCAGAATCAGGACGATGGACTGGCAGACTCCCGAGGACGCCGCGCCGTCGGCGTTCGTGACGGAGTCCCAGCGACGCCGAGTGGCGGGCAAGCCGCCGGCGACCGGCGCATGGCGTGAAGGCGACGATCCGGGCAACCGACGCTTCGCCGTCATCGGCGACCTCGCGCTGGAACGCGGCGGCGGCATCCCGAACGTCACGATCGCCTACGAGACCTGGGGTGAACTGGCGGCCGACGGGTCCAACGCGATTCTCGTGCTGCACGCGCTCACCGGCGACAGCCACCTCGTCGGCCCGGCCGGCCCGGGTCACCCGACCGCCGGGTGGTGGTCGGGACTCGTCGGCCCCGGCAAGGTTCTCGACACCGACCGATACTTCGTCGTCGCACCCAACATGCTCGGCGGCTGCCAAGGCACGACCGGTCCGGCGTCACTCGCCCCCGACGGGTCGGAGTGGGGCCCGCGCTTTCCGTACCTGACGATCCGCGACCAGGTTTCCGCGCAAGCGGCGTTCACCGACCTGCTCGGTATCGACCGCTGGGCGCTCGTCGTCGGCGGTTCGATGGGCGGCATGCAGGTGCTCGAGTGGGGAGTCGGGCATCCCGAGCGCGTCGAGCGGATCGCGGTACTCGCAGCTCCCCCGTTGTCGAGCGCCGACGAGATCGCCCTCAACTCGGTGCAGGCCGAGGCGATCCGCATGGATCCGGCGTTTCACGGCGGCGACTACTACGACGCCGCCGAGGGTGAAGGACCGCACCGCGGCCTCGCCCTCGCCCGGCGGATGGCACTGCTCAACTATCGGTCGCCGACGGAACTCAACGACCGGTTCGAGCGCTCCTGGCAGAGCGGCATCAGCCCGCTCGGCGGCGGCGGCCGGTTCGCGGTCGGGAGCTACCTCGACTTTCACGGCAACAAGTTCACCCGCCGCTTCGACGCCAACAGCTACCTCGTGCTGACGGATGCCATGGACTCCCACGACGTCGGGCGCGATCGCGGCGGGGTGGCGGCGGCGCTCGGGAGCGTCACCGCGAAAGCGCTCGTTCTCGGCATCGACTCGGACCGGCTGTTCCCGGTTGCCGGGCAAGAGGTCATCGCGCAGCACCTCCCTGGCAACATCGACGGCGACGCGCCCGTTGTCATCACCTCTCAGTTCGGCCACGACGCCTTCCTCATCGAAGACGCGCTCGTGGGCGCCGAAATCCGCAGGCTGCTGGCGGAATGACGCGCCGGGGAGCGGTCGGCGTGGCTCTCGCCGCAGGCCTGCTCTCCTGCGGTCTGCTCGCCGGCTGCACCCCGAATGCCCCGGTGCTCTCGGCCGACGTGACGGTGATGGTTTACCAACCGCGCACCGACATCGTGCACAACCGGCTCGCGATTCAGGTGCGCAACGGCACCGACGAACCGCTCGAGGTCGTCGGTGCTCGGCTCTCGTCGCCCGATTTCGTCGCCGACACGGTCTGGCCGAACAACTCGGCAACCGTCCCGGCCGGTCTCGCGCTCGACCTGCGCGCACCCTTGCCCGAGGTGAGCTGCGACGCCGACACCCTGCCGGTCGCGACGATCGAGTATGTCGCGGGCGACGTGACAGGAGTCGCCGAGCTCAAGGTCGAGGATCCGTTCGACCTCCTCCCCCGGCTCCACCGGGAGGCGTGCCTGGCCGAAGAGATCGCCGCCATCGCGACGCTCACGCCGCGCGAGGTGATCGTGCCGGAGGGGGTGGCCCCCGCCATCCTCGTGATCGCGGTCGAGCCGACCGGTGCGGCGGGCGCTGTGACGCTCGACGCGGTCGGCGGCACGACGCTGCTGCAACCATCGATCGACGGGCAGGCGAACGACCTGGTCGAGCTGGGCATCACGATCGATGCCGACGGACCGCTCGAGGTGCGCATCCCGTTCGTCCCGAATCGCTGCGACCCGCACGCGCTGATGGAAGACAAGGTCGGCACGATCATTCCGCTGTACGTGACCGCCGCGACCACGGGCCAGACGCGATGGATGCTGCCGGTCACCGACGAGCAGCGGGGGGACTTCTACGCATTCTTCGCGGCGTACTGCGGATTGCCCACCGCGTAGGTCCCCGACGAAACCGACGGCGAGAGACGCGACCCGTGAAGATCGCGGCTCTCGAACACCCCCAGGTGTACGTGGCTGTTTGACACCCCTCTGCACCCCAGCAGTGCGATGAAACTGTTCCCCAGGATCGTACTCCCGGCATCCGCGTGGCACCCCCCATTCGCGTGCCACGGTGTGTCACGATTACCCACAGCATGGATCTGATCAGTAGGGAGCGAGACCGTCTCCTCCAGCGCAGCGCCCGCGTCTACGGCCTGAGCTTCACCGTGGTCTCGGCACTGTGCTTCGTGCTCCCCGGCGCCGTGCCGTTTCCGGCTCTGCTGATCGGCATCCCGCTCTACCTGATCCTCGCTGCCGCCCTCGTCGGGGTGGGTCTGAGCCGCTCGATCTGGTGGCCGATCGTCGCGCTCGTCGCCGGCACCGGGATCGTCGCCGCGATCGCCCTTCTCTCGCCCCCGCCGACGCTGTCCGCATCCCTCGCGATCATCCACGTCACCGCCGCCGGACTCGCTGCGCTCGCGCTCGTCCTCACCACGAGCGTCCCGCGGATCGCCCTACTCGTCGTCGGCGCATTGAGCGGGGTTGCCGTCGTCGTTTTCGCCGAGATCGACACTCCCGCGCAGGCGCTTCGCAGCGGCGGCACGGTGCTCGTCGGCTGGGGGCTCGCGACCCTCATCGCCGTGTGGATCAGCGCGGGCGTGCCCCAGGTGGCCAAACGCATCGCGAGCATCGGCCGTGCTCACCGCGCCGAACGGCAGGCGAGCGAACTCGAAGCCCAGCGCCGTCAGGGCGCGCGGCTGCTTCACGACACCGTGCTGGCGACGCTCACCCTGCTCGCCCACTCCGGGGTCGGCGTGAAACCCGACGCCCTGCGCCAACAGGCTGCCGACGATGCCCGCCTGTTGCGCCAACTGCGGCTCGGCCAGGGCCCGACCCCTCCGACCGAGACCGGTTCGATGCCGGTCGTGAAACCCGACGAGACGGTGCTCGGCACGACCCTCGAGTCGGTCAAACAGCGGTTCGGGCGCATGGGGCTCAAGGTCTCGTGGCACGGGACCGGTCAGGTACTGCTGCCGAGCGACGTGCTCGACGCATTCCTGCTCGCGCTCGCCGAGTGCCTCGAGAACGTTCGCCGGCATTCGGGAGTCACCGAAGCTCACGTGACCATTACCGACGACGCGACGATGGTGCGCGCCCTGGTGACCGACGCGGGGGTCGGGTTCGACATCGCCGACATCGACGAGGCGAAGCTCGGATTCGCCGAATCGGTCGTCGCGCGCTTGCGCGAAGTGGGCGGCAACGCGCGCCTGTTCTCGGCCCCCGGCTCGGGTACGACGGTCGCGCTGGAGGTGCCGCGCGGATGAGCAGAAACGACACGATCACCTTCTCGCGCCCCGAAGAGAACACCCTCGGCGTCGTTGTGGGCAACGCGCGTCGAGCCGTCAGTAGTACGGCACGACGCTTCAGCCGCGCCGCGAGCGCCCACCGCGCGAGCCTCGGCACCGCGTTCCTCGGCCTCGGCGCCGTCATCGTTGTCGCCTTGCGCGCCGTCTACGGCCTCATCTGGTTCGCCTCCCAATGGGAGGTCTACCCCGAGCCGCTTGCCGCCCTCGCCGCCTGGATCGTGCTCGCCGCGATTCTCGTCGGAGCGATCGTGATGTCGCGGGTGAGCGGCGACCGGTTGCCGGACTGGATGTTCGGGCTCTTCCTCGCCGGACTCGCGATCGCCTTCGCCCTCGATGTCATCGCGATCTGGGAGCTGCGCGACATCGGCGGGTACGCGACCGCAGCGCTCACCGCGGGCATGGCGCTGCTCGTACTCGTCGCGCTGCGCGGGTCGATCGAGATCCTCGCAGCGGCCGGTGTGCTGGGCGTTGCGCTCGTCGTCGTGATATTCCTCGACGCCCCGGTCGGCGCGTTCGCCGACGCGACGTGGATCGCAACGCAGATCACCGCGATCGCCGGATCGGTGTTGCCGCCGGTCATCGGCGTCGTGATCGTCGAGGGCTTCCGCCGCATGGTGCAAGTTGAACTCGACCGGGTGCTCGTGCAGAGCACGGTTTCTGCGCCCCGCTTCGCGGTGGGAATGCTTGCCTCCGAGGAGCTCGCGCGTCTCGACCTCGCCGCCGAGGAGCTGCTGGATGCCGTCGCCAACGAGAAGACGAAGCTGCCGCTCACCCCGAAGAACGCCTCGGTCGCCGCCCAGCTCGCGACCGAACTGCGGCTGCACCTCATCGAGGGCCGTCGGGAGACCTGGCTGTACCACGCGATCAGCGAGTCGGAGCAGCTCGGCAAGTCGGTGACTCTCTCCGACAAATCGAGTCTCGCCGGCTTGCTCGATCCGACGCAGCGCGACGGGCTGCTCTCGGCGGCCTGGCTGCTCGTCGCCGACGTGCCCTCGGCAGCCAACCCGCGACGGCGCGGACCGGCGCGCACCGTCAACATCCAGATCGGACCGGTCGTTCCCGGCACCCCCGACGTGCCCGAGCACAAGATCGCCGTCCCCATCACGATCACGTCGACCGGCGTTCCGCGAAACCGCGTCGATTCGGGTGTCTGGGACGCGATCGGCAGGATCGGACGATACTCTGACTCCACTCAGGACGCGAGTCTGCGGGTCGATATCGAATGCATCGTCGACAATCCGGCCGACCAATGAGCACCCTGACGGAAGGAATCCCCGTGGCCGCTCCGATTCGTGTCGCGCTCGTCGATGACCACCGCATGATCCTCGGCGCGCTGACGGAGTGGATCCGAAGCACCGCCGACGACATCGACGTGGTCGCCGCGGTGCCCACCTGGCCCGAACTGCTGACGCATCCCGAGTTTCCGGTCGACGTCGTGCTGCTCGACCTCGACCTGAAGGACAACCTGCCGGTCGCCCTCAAGATCTCAACGCTGAAGACTACGGGCGTGCGCACGGTGCTGATGAGCACCTACTCGGAGCCCAACGTCGTGCGCGAGGCCCTCGGCGCCGGCGCTCTCGGCTACCTCGTCAAGAGCGAACCGGTCGACATGATCATCGAGGCAATCCGCGCGGCGGCGAAGGGCGAGAGCTTCATCTCGGCCGAACTCGACCTCGCGCTCAACGCCGCCGACATCGGCGGTGCCCCGAAGCTCTCGGCGCAGGAGCGCCGCGTCATGGCGCTCTACGGTGGCGGCGAACCGGTGAAGGCGGTCGCCTACCAGCTCGGCATCTCGGAAGAGACCGCCAAGAGCTACCTCAAGCGCATCCGTGAGAAGTACCGGGTCGCCGGAATCGACGTCGGTACCAAGGTGGCGCTGCGGAAGCGCGCCATTCAGGACGGCATCCTCATTCAGGACAACCCGACGGGCAGCTTCTAACTAGGCCCCGGTCGGGATGATCAGCGCTTCGTCGTCTCGGCGACGGCGCTTCGCTTCACCATGGGTCAACAGTCCGCCGAGAACGGCGAACAGGATGCCGGGGAGACACAGCGCGAGCCCCACCCAGGTGGGTGCGACGTAGCCCAAGCCTGCGGCGATGACGGCACCGCCGAGGAGTGCGCCGATGCTGTTGCCGATGTTGAGCGCCGAATGGTTGGCAGCCGCGGCGAGGGTCTGGCTGTCGCCCGCGACATCCATGAGGCGGGTCTGGATGGCGGGCGAGATCGCCGCCGAGGCGAACCCCACCGCGAACAGGCCGGTGAACAGTCCCGGGATCGTCGGTGCCGTGAGGGCCAGCCCGAGCAGCGCGGCAACCAGAAGCGCGAAGCAGAGGAACACGGCACGGAGCGCGCCGCGGTCGGCGAGACGGCCGCCGAAGAAGTTGCCCAGCGTCATGCCGACACCCATCACGACCAAGGCGATCGGAACGATCACAGCCGGCAGCATCGTGACCTCGGTCGTCAGCGGCGCAACGTAGGTGTAGACGGCGAACAGGCCGCCGAAGCCGAGCGCGCCGGTGAGCAGGGCGAGCCAGACGGCGGGGCGGGTGAATCCGCCGAGCTCCCGCCGAACGGTGGCTTCCGGGTCACCGGGCAGCTTCGGCACGACGAGGATGATTGCCACGACGGTGAGCGCGAAGATCGCCGCGACCGCGAGGTAGGCCGCGCGCCAGCCCGCGTTCTGCCCGAGGAAGGTGATGGCGGGTACGCCGATGACGTTCGCGATCGTGAGCCCCGAGAGCACGAGCGCGATGCCCTGCCCGCGCTTGCCCGGCCCCATCAGCGACGCCGCGACGAGGGCGGCGATGCCGAAATAGGCGCCGTGGGGGAGCGCCGCGATGAACCGCGCGACCACCACGAGTTCGAAGGTGGGCGCTAGCGCGGAGGCGAGACTGCCGACCGTGAACGCGATCACGAGAGCCAGCAGCAGGCCCTTGCGGGGAAACCGTGCCGCCACCACTGCGATCGTGGGGGCACCGACGACGACGCCCGCGGCGTAGGCCGAGATCAGGATGCCCGCGCGGGCGATCGCTTCCTCGGGGTTGCTCACCGCGAGGTCGGGCAACAGGTCTCGGGCGATCTCGGGAAGAACGCCCATCGCCGCGAACTCTGCCGCCCCGATTCCGAAGCCGCCGAGGGCGAGCGCGAGGAGAGCCAGGCGCACGCGCGTTGGCGACAGGGTGGTCATGGGGCGAGAGAGCCGATCGATCGAGAAAGCGGAGGACTCACCGTCGAGCGTTCATCCAATCTAACGCCGCGTCGCCCTCACTCAGATCTTCGGCCTCATCGCGCGGGCGACGCACCACGTCGACGAGCGCAACGACCGCCCAGGCGAACAGGGCGACATAGAGAAGGTTGCGCGCCGTCAGCACCATCACCATCGACAGCTGCGGCACTCCGAGGAGGAGGTAGTAGAAGTACGGGTAGAAGGCGTGGGTGAGCGCGGCGATCGCGATCCCGAGCACCGCGGGCACCCGGAACGACCGGCCGACCCCGGATGCCGCGGTCATCAGTCCGAACACGACGGGCACCGCGAGCCAGGTCACGAACTGCGGAGACCCGACCTTGTTGAAGATGATCATCGCGACCGTGAGGGCGAGCACGAGCGGCGGCAGCACCTCCCCGGGGCTGCGACCGCGACGCGTGGCGAGCACTCCGAGACCGAGCAGCGCCAGGGCGACGAGGGCGAGAAGCGGCGTCGCTACCGCGGCCGCGTCCTGCACCCCGTCGCCGCGCAGCTGAAAGGTGAGAATCGCGGTGTCGTAGTACACCCGGCTGTGTCCGCTGCCGAGGGTCGCGTCCCACATCCACGGGGTCGCGACCACCGATTCGATCTGCAGACCCCGATCGGCTTGCTGGGAGATGAAACTGAACACGTTGCCGCCCGCACCGAGAGCGAGCGCGACGGCGAGCACCGTGGCTGTCGTCGCCGCAGCCCCGATGATGACCTGCCCCCGGTCGCGAAGCGCGACGACCACGGCGGCAACGAGCGCGGCGGGCCAGACCTTGGTCCACGCGGCGACCGTCAACAGCACCCCGCCGAGCGCGGGCCGGGTCACCACCACGAGCATCCCGAGCAGGGCGAGGGGCACGGTGATCGAGTCGATGCGCCCGACCGCGACGGGCCCGAGTGCGACGAGGAAGCCGAGCCACCACCAGCCCGCGTGCGTGCTCCCGTATCGGCGCCCGATCGTGAGGGTGACGGCGAAGGCGATCGCGTCGACGAGCATCACCAGACTCAGCCAGGTGCTCGCGTACAGGTCGGGCCCGAGCGCGGCGGCGGCGATCATCGGCACGATCGCGAGGATCGGGTAGACCCACACCGTGTCGATGCCGACCCAGCCGTGGCCTTCGAACGCGTAGTCGACGATCCAGAACTTGTAGACCGAGGTGACATCGCCGATCGGCTGACCCGGGGCGTAGAGGGCGAGCATCCCGAGCCACAGGTGGGCGAGCACGAATCCGGCCCATAGGGCGATCGGGCTCCTCACGATCGCCAGCACTCGAACAGCGTAACGGCGTCACGAATCGACACCTCGCGGCACGCACGACGCGTCGCGCGGCAGAATGGTGCCACAGCACATCCTTTGGAGGCCCCATGTCCCGCACGCTCACCCGCCTGGCCGCTACGGCAGGCGTTCTCGCCCTCGCCGCTGGCTTGGCCGGCTGCCAGACCGCCGCCGATGCCGGCAGCGACTACGTCACCGACGGCAAGCTCACGATCGCCACCGGCGAGCCCGCCTACTACCCCTACGTGATCGATGACGCGCCCGAGTCGGGCGAAGGCTTCGAAGCCGCCGTCGCGTACGCGATCGCCGAAGAGCTCGGCTTCGCCGCCGAGGATGTCGTCTGGGTGCGCACCGGCTTCGACGAAGCCATCGCGCCCGGCCCGAAGGCCTTCGACTTCAACCTTCAGCAGTACACGATCACCCCCGAGCGCGCGGAATCCGTCGACTTCTCGTCGCCGTACTACGCGGCCGACCAGGCGGTCATCACGATCGAAGGCTCCCCGGCTGCCGAGGCCACCTCGATCGCCGACCTGCAGGGTCTGCTGATCGGCGCGGCGACCGGCACGACGAGCCTCGCGGCCGTCGAGCAGATCATCCAGCCGACGGCCGGTGCCCAGGTCTTCAACAGCAACGACGACGCCAAGCTCGCGCTCGAGAGCGGCCAGGTCGACGCGATCGTCGTCGACGTGCCGACCGCCTTCTACATCACGGGCGTCGAACTCGACGGCGGCGTCATCGTCGGCTCGCTCCCCGAGATCGAAGGCGCGACCGACGAGTGGGGCGTGCTGCTCGCGAAGGACAGCCCGCTGACCGACGCGGTGACCGCCGCGATCGACGCGCTGCGCGAGAACGGCACGCTCGACGCGCTCATCGCCGAATGGCTGGGCGCCGACCAGGGAGTCGCCGAACTCCAGTAGTCCAGCCTCCAGTAACTTCGTACGGTGACCTCTCACCCGGAAGGGGCCCCCCCCGGCGGCGTAGAGCGAGAGGGGCGGGCCCTACCGGGCCCGCCCACGCCCCCGGCGGGGGGCATACCGGCGGGGCCCCCCCGGGCCGGGGCGGGGCGGGTGAGGG
>NZ_JANMSQ010000223.1:0-4900 GCF_031389465.1 Pseudolysinimonas sp. | reverse complement strand
AGGCGATCATGCCGACATCGTGGCGCCTACGGGATATCGCAGGTCGTCGACATCCACAGCTGGTTGCTCGGGGGGCGGTTTCGATACACCCGCTACGCGGGCACTCAACCCGCGGAGCCGTTAAACACGAACGACCCCGGGTCTAGAAATCCCAGGGCCGTTCAGTGGTCGACTTGGCGTCCGCGACCCGCGAGCTCTCGGGCCGAAGCAGCCCGCGCGTCGTCCGGTTTTGACACCGGGGACCCGCAAAGCACCGCCTCCGTGCCGCTCGGGTTTGACCCCATGCGACCGGTCTGCGGTCCCTCGACCGGCGGCTGTGACACCGTCCGTTCCGGGTTTCGCCGTATCGGTTGAGTCGAGATTACTCAGCCCCACGCGGCGCGCAACCCGTCAAGTCTCGCTAGATAGTTGAGAGTTCGCGGTCTCGATACGCCCGATCGCGCGGGCACTAGACCCGAAGTGCCGGTGGCTCCGCGAAATACTGACGGCGGTGATGTCGTCCGCGAAGATTCGCTTTTACCCCCGTAAATGCGATTCGCGTAAGTGACGAGATCACCGCCGTCTGGCTAGTCCCCCAACTAGTGCTCTTGAAGAGTAGCCAGCTATGCAACAACCCCGCTGTCCCCAGTGGGGGTGTCCGCATCGTGGGGGACACGATGGGGTACACGGGTACAACGAACGGCCCCCGAAAACCGCGTTCCCGCCGGACTGCGCTCCTAAGAACACAGCCGGGGGTTCGTCGAGCCTCGAGGGCCGTTCTGTTGCCTTCAGGTTTCCCTTCCGGCGAACACCAGATTACTCAGCGGTGAACAGCGCGCAACCCGTCAACTTTCGCTAGATAGTTGAGAGTTTGGGTCTCGACACGGGTTTCGATACACCGGCTACGCCGGCACTCAACCCGCTACTCGACCACCGAGTCTGTGAGCAAGGAAACGAGAGCCTCCAGCTGCACGGAACCTTCGGCCGCCTCGAACTCTTCGCCGTCGAGGGCACGCGCCGCAAGGCCGGCCTTGCTGTCGATGAGTTCCGAGATGCGGCCGTCGATGGTGCCTGCGGCGATGATGCGCCACGCGGTGACCGGAAGTTCCTGACCGATGCGGTGTACGCGGTCGATCGCTTGGGTCTGCTCGGCGTTGGTCCACGACAGTTCGGCGAGAACGACGTTGGATGCCACCTGCAGGTTGATGCCGACGCCCGCTGCCGTGAGCGAGCAGACAGCGACCGCAACCGTCGGGTCGTTGGTGAACGCGTCGAGCGCGAGCGTGCGAGCCTTCGTGGTCTGCTCGCCGCGGATCGACACCGTCTTCAGCCCCGCCTTCGCGAAGAACTGTTCGGCCGCATCCATCACGTCGATGTGTTTGGCGAAGAACACCACCTTGCCGACGTTGCGGGCGAGGTTGACGGTGTAGTCGGCCGCCGGAACGGCCTTCGCCTGCCCGATACGCCGCACCATCGCGAACACGTTGGTGCCGTCGGATCCACCCCCGCGCGACTCTTCGAGTTCGGCGGCGGCGACCATGCGGATGGCCTCCTCCGGCGACGTGTCGGGGCGTGCCGCGGTGAGGCGGCGGTAGCGTTCCACGAGCCGCGCGATGAGTGCCTGCTCGGCTTCGTAGATCGAGCGGCCTGCTTCGCCATCGAGTTCGACCGGGATGTCGGCGATCCGACGCGCAGGGATGTCGGCGGCGACATCCACCTTCTTGCGACGCACGATGCCCATGTCGATCACGGCGCCCCGAGCGGCGGAGAAGAAGCCCGGGTCGCCGGGGTTCAACTCGGTCTCTTCGAGTCTGCGCATCAGGGCGGTGAGCGGCTTCTTGTCGTCGATCCAGCCGAGGTACTGCCAGATCATCCTGAAGTCTTCGATCTGGTTGATCAGCGGCGTTCCGGTGAGGGCGACGAACAGGGCGTTCGGGGTGACCGAGCGGATGTTCTTCGACAGCGACAGCACGTTCTTCGACCGCTGCGAGTCCTTGTTCTTGATGAAGTGCGCCTCGTCGACGACCATGCCCTTGAAACCGCGGCGGGAGAGCCAGGCGACGTGCCGGTCGAGCACCTCGTAGTTGACGATGACCACGTCAGCGAACGCGTCGATGTCGTCACCGTCACCGTGCACGACGGTGGCGACGCGGTGCGGCGTCCACTTCTCGACCTCGCGGGCCCAGTTCACCTTGACGACGTTCGGCACGACGACGACGAGCGGATACGTGCCCGACGCTTCGGCGGCAAGCAATGCCTGTGCGGTCTTGCCGAGACCCGGCTCGTCGGCGAGCAAGTAGGTGCGGTGGCCGGCGCGGGCGCTCTCGATGAACCGCGCCTGGTGCCGCATCAGCTCTTTGCCACCTGCGGCAGCGAGAGAACGGGCATCGGGCAGATCCATACTCGCGGCACCGCCGCCCGATCCCATCTCGAACGACCGGAACAACGGTTCGATGAGCTCCCAGTTCGCCAGTCGGCCCGCGGTCGACGACTTCGCAGCGGTCGACGAGCTGAAGTCGGGTGCGAGGAACGGGTTCGCCATCTGGTACTGCTTCACCGACTGCGGCACCACGTGCTTCTCGTCGTCGCGTGCAGCGGGCGCCTCGGTGACGACGATGAGATCTTCGGGCGACAGTTCGGCGCCGGCCTCGAGCAGCATCGCCCGCTTCGCCTCCTGAGCTTGCGGCGTCAGCGGCGCGGTGTCCGTCAGCAACTGGATGAGGGAGGTGTCGCGCGACGCCGTCTTCGCCATGATCGTCGCGATGCCGTCGAGACGCGTGAGCTCTTTGGTGCGCTCGGCATCCGTCAGTGCCTTGTCAGTCTTGATGCGGGCGCGCTCCTCGCGCACGAGCGCTGCGACGACCCGGAACTTGATGCGGTTCGACGGGTTGACCTTGCCGCGCTCGGCGGAGTTCTCGATCGCCCGCACGGTGCGCGCGAGGATCGGGATGACACCGGTCTCGTCCTGGTGCTGACGCCGCCGCTGCGATTGCGCGTTCGAGCGCTTGCGGGTCGACGACCTCTGCCCCGAAGGACTCTTGCTCTGCCCGGAAGGGCTCATCGGTCTCCTTGGTTCCCGCGATGCTCCGGGAGCCTTCTGTGCGATCCACCCGCTGAGGCGGACCGGTTCTGATCCAAGACATGCTCCGCGAAACGTACCCAGACCCGGCTTGGCCGGTGGGGTGGGGAGCGGAGTCAGTCTAGCGCAGCCGAGCCGACAGCTGCGTCATCGGCGCTGATCTTCGGGAATCGGCACCTTGATGAACCATCCCGCAAGCAGGAAGACCAGTGCCGCGACATACTGCGCGCCCTGCCATAGGCCGCCCTCGAACGACAATGGCCAGATCGGGTTCCACACCACAGCGATCGCGGCGAACACGGGGAGCCACCACCACTGTTTCGCTTGAAACGCGAACACCGCGACGATGGCGGCGAAGATCGCGACGACGTACCGCACGACCGTGAACGGGCCGTCTTCGAGCACCGTCACCCCGATCAGGAGGGCGAGGGCGGCGATCAGCCCGGGCGCGAGCGCGAGACGGCGATTGCCGGGGTCGGGCTTGGTGCCGTAGCGGCCGGCGGGGCGAGGGCTAGAGGACGGCATCTCTGCAACCCTACGATGTCGGCCATGGGCTTCTTCGACAACATCGCTGACTCCTTCCGCTCGGCCGTCGGATCGGTCGACGACGACCTTCTCACCACCGGCACCCTCGGCCGTGCCGACCTGCTCGGCGTCGACATCTCCAGCACGACGATGCAGTTCGGAAACAGTCTCGTCGAGCGCAAGTGCACGTTCTCGCTGCAGGTCTACCTCCAGAGCGAAGCACCCTACGCGGCGACCTGCGTGCAGCGTGTGCAAGAGATCTACATCCCGCAGCTCGTGCCCGGCCAGACGGCACTCGCAGTGCGCGTCGACCCGGCAGACCGCAGCAAGGTCGCGATCGACTTCGCCTCTGCGGTGCCGAACGTCACCGTCAAGTCGGGCGAAGGGCGCGACAGCGCCAAATGGATTCTGGAGAATGGTGCAGACATCGCCGTCGTGCTCGTCGCGAACCAGCCGATGGGGCTCACCTCGTCGGCGGGCGACCCGGTGCAAGCCCTCACCCTGACGGTCGACAAGGGTGCCGAGAGCTACCAGGTGCAGGTCGGCAACGGGGTTCCGAACAGCGCCCTGCCGCTGCTCTTCCCGGGCTCGAAACTGCACGCGAAACTCGGAGACGGCCCGAACGACGTCGTCGTCAACTGGGCGAAGGGCGCGCGCGCCTAGCCTCTGCTTTTCGGTGGTCGAGTAGCCGCCAGAGGCGGCGTGTCGAGACCCTGTGGGTAACGAACTCGCCTGTGGAGACCGCGGAGCGTCGCACTGCCAGCAACGACGATGGGCCATGCCCTTCACATATATCCTTCGATGCGCCGACGGCAGCTATTACGTCGGCAGTACCCGTGACCTCGAACGCCGCCTGGCGCAACACTCCGCTGGCGAAGGGGCCGTCTACACGCGCCGTCGCCGTCCCGTCGAGCTGGTGTGGGCGCACGAGTTCCAGCTCGTGGACGACGCGTTCGCCCTCGAGAAGAAGGTGCAGAACTGGTCGCGCGCCAAGCGGGAAGCTCTCATCGAGGGACGATTCGATGACCTCCCGGGGCTCAGCGGGAGCGCGTATCGGCGGCGGGGTCTCGACACGCCGCCTTCGGCGGCTACTCGACCACCGAAACCGGGGGCGCCGAGAACCTAGGCTCGGAGCGTGGATGCCGACGCTGCCGTAGAGCACCTCCGGGCGCTCATCCGCGTACCGACGGTTTCTCGCGACGACGCCGACATGCAGGATGCGGCCGCCTTCACCCGCTTTCCCGAGTTGCTCGCCGAGGTCTACCCGCGCACCCACGCCGCGCTGACCGTCGAGCACCTCGACGGGCCGGGGCTGCT
>NZ_JANMSQ010000181.1:0-11740 GCF_031389465.1 Pseudolysinimonas sp. | reverse complement strand
CACCGACCTCGACACCGCCGTCGCGACGAGTCGCAAACTCGGGCTCGAAGGCGTCATCGCGAAACGCGCGAGCTCGCCGTACCGGCTGGGTCGTCGCTCCCGGGACTGGCTCAAGATCAAGCACACCCTCACCCAGGAGGTCGTCGTCGCCGGATGGCGGCCCGGCAACGGAGCGCGGTCCGACACCGTCGGGTCGCTTCTCGTCGGAATCCCTGGGCCATCGGGTCTCGCGTACGTGGGCCGAGTCGGCAGCGGATTCACCGACGCTCAGCTGTCCGACCTGCGCACCCGACTGGACCGAATGGCACGGGAGACGAACCCCCTGATCGATGTCCCGTCGGCCGAGGCGAAAGACGCGCACTGGGTCACTCCGAAACTGGTCGGCGAGGTCGAGTACGCCGAGATCACCGCTGACGGCCGCCTGCGTGCCCCCACCTGGCGCGGCTGGCGGCCCGACAAGTCCCCTGAAGAAATCACCTGGGAGGTGCCCGATGGATCGTGATCCCGACAGCCTGGTGTACGAGCCGAACTCGGAGGATGAGCGGATCGAGCCGCTCGAAACCGACGACGACGCTCTACCCCCACCGCCGACCCTCGACCCCGGCGAACGAATCGAGCAGGACGCCGACGACGACGCTCCCGGCTTCGACGACGACCGCCTGGCTTGACCAACCCCTGAGATATCCCATTTGGGATCACGACCATCGTGAGATATCCCAAATGGGATCTCTCACGGCACCCCAGCACGACCTCAGTACAGGAAGAAGATCGGCGCCCACTCGGGGTTGCGGGCGTGCACGATCGCGAGAAAGACGAGCGCGTCGAACAGCAGGTGCACGGCGAGCACGTAGCCGAGCGATCGAGTCTTCGCGAACAGATAGCCCTGAATGAGCGCGAACGGCACCGTGATCAGCGGACCCCACGCGCGATACCCCAGCTCCCAGAGGAACGACACGAAGATCACCGCGGTGAGGATGTTGGCTTGCCAGAGCGGGAAGTGCCGACGTAGCAGCACGAGCACCGTGCAGATGAAGAACAGCTCGTCCCAGGTGCCGACCGCGTTCACCCCCACGAAAAAGCGCAGCACCTCGCCGCCGTCCTCAAGTGGCGGCCAGTTGAGATAGGCGCCCGAGCGGATGAAGTAGAACGGCAGGATCAGGTATCCCAGAAGCGGCACCGCGACGAGGTAACCGATCTCGAGCCGGGTCTTCTTCTCGCGCGACCGCCACGGGAACCGCACGACCCGGCGCCGGTACAGGAATCGGTCGAGCAGGAACGGCACCAGCACCGCGAGCCCGAGCACCAGCCCGATACGGATGAACGACGGCCAGGAGACATCCGCTTCGACGCTCGTCGTCGCGACGATGCCGACGCCGACGCCGATGAGCGCAAGGTCTTTGCCGAGGTCCCGGTCGACGAGCATCGCGGCGATGACCGACGCCGCGAGGAGCGGCACCCCGATCGCGTGCGCCTGCAGCCCGAACAGGAAGAACGCCGACAGCGACACCCCAGCTGCGGGGAGCAGCTTCCACCCCGAGCCGGCAAGAGGTGGGGTTTCGACACGCCCGCTGCGCGGGCTACTCAACCGACGGGTCTTTCACCACGGGGAGGGAGATGCTGCCGGTGGTGGGCACCATGCCGGAGAGCCGTTCGGGCGAGAGCACCTTGAGCACCTCTTCTTCTGACATCAGACCCTGCTCAACCACGAGTTCCGCGATGGACGCGCTGGTGGTGAGCGCGGTGTGCGCGAGGGTCGCCGCCGCCGCGTAGCCGATGTACGGGGTGAGCGCCGTGACGACGCCGACGCTCATGCCCACCTGTTCGCTCAGCCGGGCGGTGTTCGCCTCGATGCCCTCGATGCAGTTCACCCGCAGCGTCGTGCAGGCGTGCGTCATCCAGTCGAGGGACTGCAGGATGCTGTGGGCGATGACCGGTTCGAACGCGTTGAGTTGCAGTTGTCCGGCCTCGGCCGCCGCGGTGACCGTGGCATCCGCCCCAATGACGGCGAACGCGACCTGGTTGACCACCTCGGGGATGACGGGGTTGACCTTGCCGGGCATGATCGACGACCCCGCCTGACGGGCGGGTAGGAAGATCTCGCCGAGCCCCGCCTGCGGACCCGACGACAGCAGGCGCAGGTCGTTGCAGATCTTCGACAGCTTCACCGCCGCCCGCTTGAGGGTTCCGGATGCGGTCATGAAGATGCCGGCGTCGGCCGTCGCCTCGATGAGGTCGGGAGCCGTCTCCTGCGGCATCCCGGTCAGCTCTTCGAGGTGACGACGTACCGCCTCGGCGTAGCGGGGGTCGGCCGTGATTCCCGTGCCGATCGCGGTCGCGCCCATGTTGATCTCGTTGAGCCACGGGATGACTTCCGAGAGCCGGTCGAAGTCTTCGGTGAGGGTGCGGGCGAAGCCGCGGAACTCCTGGCCGAGCGTCATCGGCACGGCATCCTGCAGCTGGGTGCGTCCCACCTTGAGGATGTGTGCGAACTCGCGGCCCTTCGCGGCGAACGCCTCGGTCAGCAGCACATGCTCTTCGAGCAGCTTCTGGATGCCGAACACCATGGCGAGCTTGATGGCGGTCGGGTAGACGTCGTTGGTCGACTGCGACCGGTTGACGTCGTCGATCGGGCTGAGGTGCTCGTATTCGCCCCGACCGTAGCCCATCGTCTCGAGTCCGGCGTTGGCGATCACCTCGTTGGCATTCATGTTGGTGCTCGTACCGGCACCGCCCTGAATGACGCCGACAACGAACTGGTCGTGGAACTCCCCCGCGACGATCCGCGCACACACGGCGTCGATGACGTCGGCCTTCGCGGGGTCGAGCACGCCGATCTCTTTGTTGGCCCGCGCCGACGCCTGTTTCACGAAGGCGAGAGCTCGCAGCAGGCTGGGGTAGTTGGAGATGGCGCGGCGCGAGATCGGGAAGTTCACCAACGCTCGCGCGGTATGGATGCCCCAATAGACGTCTGCCGGGATCTGCATCGATCCCAGCGAGTCGCTCTCGGTTCTGGTGGGCCCGCCGCCGGTCAGCACGCTTGTGGCGGGCTCGGGACCGGTCGTCGGTTGGACAGGCGTGGTTCCCTGCATGGGTCGAGCCTACGTTTCACGGAAGGTGGGAGATAGTGAATGCGACCAGGAATCCGAGCGTTGCCAATAGCCCCGTCGCCGCACGGTCGCGGGCGAAGGCGGTCGGGATCATCGTGTTGCAGACCATCGCGAGGATGCCGCCCGCGGCAATCGTCGTGACGAACGCCGTCAGTTCGGGCGCGGCGTCGCGCAGGAACAGGTAGCCGAGCAGCGCGGCGAGACCCGTGACGGCGACGACGCAGGTCCACACGCCAAAGACGTAGCGCGCCGGGCGACCTGCATCCTTCATCCCCGCCGCACTCGACAGCCCTTCGGGCAGGTTGGCGATCGCGACCGCCAGCAAGATCGGCAGACTCAAGCCTCCGGACGCGGCGACACTCGCACCGAGCACGACCGACTCGGGGATGCCGTCGACGAGCGCGCCGATGAGCAGCGCTGTCCCGCCTGGTTTGTCGTTCTCGCCCCGACGACGACCCCGGGCATCAACCAGCTCGGCCGCGCCGACGTAAAGGAGCGCACCGACGGCGAAACCGAGCACGGTCGGCCACAGTCCGCCGCCGGCGTGGGCTTCCGCGACGAGCTCGTAGGCGAGCGCCGAGATGAGCACCCCGGCCCCGAACGCGGTGATGCCGGCAACCACACCCTGAGGGACGCGCGCGAACCAAGCGATCGCGGCGCCGAGCAGCAACATCGAGCCGGCGACGAGACCACTTCCGGCCGCGGTGAGCGAACCGATGACGGCATCCATCTGGCCAGTGTGGCATTGCCCATCTCGCTATGGGTGGAGGGCCACGAAGGGGTGCGACCCGAAGGGGGAGCCCCCGAAGCGGGGCTTATCCGAGCCCTGCTCACCGCCCTAGTGTCGACAGCAATCGCGATGGGGGTCGCGACCGAGAGGGTCAGAATCCAATGCACTCGTCGCGGGTGCTGGGCGTGGTCGCGTTGACAGCGATCCTCGTCGCAGCCATCAGCTTCGCCGTCGTCGATGTCACCATCGCGGGCGGCTGCGGCACGGCCCCGTGCAACTCAGGCATCCCGATCGTCGCCATCACCTTCGCCGCTCTCGGCTGCCTCGCCGCACTGGTGAGCGTGATTCCCGCCGTCAGTTGGATCGTCGCGGCGATTCGCACGGCACGGGCGGCGAGCCACGAAGATGACCACGAGCTGGCCCGAGCTGTGCGGGCGCGTCCCGTCTACCAGGACGAGGAACTCTGATGCCCCTCTCGACGAGCGGTGCACACTGTATGGCGCGGACCCCGCGTGAGGGCGGGGGCGCTTTCGCGCCGCCGCCGCGGTCCCAGCGCCGCGCGCCGTCCCGGCGCGCGGGTCACGGTCGGCACGCTCTCAACCACAGAGGCGCAGGCGTGATCCTCAATCGAGCCGGCCGACACTCCGCACTCTGACGACCGCTTCACCCGACTCTGCTGACGCGGCGAGGTCGACCTCGGCGGTGATTCCCCAGTCGTGATGCCCTTCGGGATCGTCGAGGATCTGCCGCACGACCCAGCGCTCCGGTTCCTCGTCGATCAGGAGACGTGCGACGCTGCGGGCATCCGGTCCGGTACCGATCTCATCGTGTTCGGCGTAGTAGGCGTCGAGCGCCTCGGCCCACGGCACGCCCGGGTCGAGGGCACGCAGCTCGTCATCCCGTTGGAGCGCCGCTGCCTGCACGCGCCGCCACAGGGCGTTCCGCACGAGAACGAGGAAGGCGCGGCGATTGGTGACGACACTCGTCGGCGGTGGCGGCAGCACGGGCTTGTCGCCCACCACGAGTTCGGCGGGGTTCTGCAGCGCCGTCCACTCGTCGAGCAGACTCGAGTCGACCTGGCGCACGAGTTCGCCCAACCACTCGATCAGATCGTGGAGTTCCTCGGTCTTGAGCTCGTCGGGAATCGTCTGCCGCGCCGCCCGGTACGCGTCGGAGAGGTAGCGCAGCACGAGCCCTTCGCTGCGGCCGAGTTGGTAGAACGCGACGTAGTCCGAGAACGACATCGCGCGCTCGTAGAGGTCGCGCACGACCGACTTCGGCGAGAGCTCAAAGTCACGCACCCACGGCTGCGAGGCGGCGAACGTCTCGAAGGACTGCTCGAGCAGCTCGTCGAGCGGCTTCGGCCAGGTGACCGCTTCGAGCAACTCCATCCGTTCGTCGAACTCGATCCCGTCGGCCTTCATCGCCGCGACCGCCTCGCCGCGCGCCTTGAACTGCTGCTGCGACAGGATCGGTCGCGGATCGTCGAGGGTCGCCTCGAGGATGCTGATCATGTCGAGCGCATACGTCGGCTGTTCGGTGTCGAGTAGCTCGAAGGCGGCGAGCGCGAACGGTGAGAGCGGCTGATTGAGCGCAAAGTTCGGTTGTAGGTCGACGGTGAGCTGAGGGATGCCATCGCGCACCTCGACGACGCCGGCCGCGGTGAGCGTGCGGTAGATCCCGAGCGCGCGCCGGGCCAACTCGCGCTGGCGGGCGATCGGCTCGTGGTTGTCGAAGACCAGTGCACGCACGTTCTGGAACGCGTCGCCCCCCTCCCGCCCGATCACGTTGATCAGCATCGCCGCGGTGATCTGCATGGACGACGTGAGGGTTTCGGGATCGGCGGCGATGAGCCGCTCGAACGACGCCGGACCCCAGGAGACGAAGCCCTCGGGGGCGCGCTTCTTCGGCCCCTGCTTCTTGCCCCGGGCTTCGGCCTTGACGGCAGCGATGGCATTCTCGATCTCGTGCTCGGGCGCTTCGGCGACGACCTCACCCGCGGTGTCGAATCCAGCTCGCCCAGCTCGTCCGGCGATCTGGTGGAACTCCCGCGCCGACAGCTGTCGCATCTTCACGCCGTCGAACTTGGTGAGCGCCGTCAGCAGCACGGTGCGGATGGGCACGTTGATGCCGACGCCGAGGGTGTCGGTGCCGCAGATCACGCGCAGCATCCCGAGTTGGGCGAGCTGTTCGACGAGCCTCCGGTACTTCGGCAGCATCCCGGCGTGGTGAACGCCGATGCCGGCCCGCACCAGTTTCGACAGCGTCGCCCCGAAGCCCGGCGAGAACCGGAACCCGCCGATCTCCGCAGCGATCAGGTCGCGCTGCTCGCGGGTGGCGACCCGCGCCGAGAGCAGCGCCTGCGCGCGCTCGACGGCCGCGGCCTGCGCGAAGTGCACGATGTACACCGGCGCCAGCTTCTCCTCCAAGAGCGACTCGACCGTCTCGTGAACCGGCGTCGTGAGGTAGCGGTAGTGCAGCGGCACCGGACGCTCGACGCCGGTGACATGAGCGACCTCGCGGCCGGTGCGGCGCTCCAGGTCGGCAGAGATGTCGGTGAGGTCGCCGAGCGTCGCCGACATGAGCACGAACCGCGCCCGGTTCAGCGACAGAAGCGGCACCTGCCAGGCCCAGCCGCGCTGCGGGTCGGCGTAGAAGTGGAACTCGTCGGCGATGACGACATCCACTTTCGTCTCAGCACCCTCGCGCAGGGCGAGATTCGCCAAGATCTCGGCGGTGCAACAGATGATCGGCGCATCGGGGTTGACGCTCGAGTCGCCCGTCACCATTCCGACGTTCTCGGGGCCGAACACCTCGACCAGCGCGAAGAACTTCTCGCTCACCAGCGCCTTCAACGGAGCCGTATAGAAGGAACGCTGTCCCTGTGCGAGAGCCGCAGCATGTGCCGCGATCGCGACGAGCGACTTTCCCGTGCCCGTCGGGGTTGACAGCACCAGGTGCCGTTCGAGCACGAGCTCGAGCACCGCCTCCTCCTGCGCCGGGTACAGCCGCAAGCCCCGCGAACGCGCCCACTCGTCAAACGCCTGCACGAAGACATCCGGATCCCATGGCGTCGGCAGCGCGGCGACCAGCGCCGTGCTGTGCATCGACGAGGTGGGCAGCATGGGTCGAGTCTGCCGTGTCCCTCGGGCTGGGGCCGCCCTGTCCCCACCTCGGGGTGGGTGACACGGGTACCCCGATTCCGCATCACGCCTTAGAATCGGCTGGGAATCCTGTTCTCTGCAGGGTCGTAGGGCGTGAGGAGCGTGCTGTCGTGTCAGACGACGACGTCCGCGTCCCCGCGGGTTGGTACCCGGATCCGCTCGGTCTACCGCAGCTGCGGTGGTGGGACAACCACTCCTGGACCGAGCACACCTCGGATGCCCGCCAGCCCATGGTTGCCGACTCGATGACCGCGCAGCCGGTCCAAGCCCAGCCGTTGCAGGCCCAACCGATGCACGCGCAAGCCGCCGCATCGCCGCGCCTGGCGTTCGCCGACGACCGACCCTTCGCCGACGACCTCGCCGACTTCGCCGACCTCGAGTCCACGCATCCCGTGCACGACCTCGTTGAACCGTCGACAGCGACCGACGTCACCAATCTGCCGTCGCGCCGCACCCTGCGCGATGCCGAGCGGATCGCCCACGACGACGACGCAGTGCACGACCTCACCGGCGAGAACGCCCGATTCGGCGAACCGCTCCCCGAGCTCGAAGCACCCGCCCGCGGCAACCACGTCGTCGCCGAACCGTCACCCGCCGTGCGTTACGCGACCGCGGCCGGCATCGACGACGCGCCGCGCTCGATGCGCTACGACCTCGACGAACGCCACGAAGACCTTCTCGGCGAACCCTCGATCCCGCGGTCGGCGTTCGCACACGCCACCTCGTCGACGACAACCTTCATCCCCGACTACCCGGCCGAATTCGGGACCCAGACCCAGACCCAGGCCGGGTCGTCGCACGCGCACGGCAGCCATCGAGCACGGCTCACCCACGCACCCCACACGAGCACCGTCCCCGGCTGGCTGCTGACGCTCATCCCCGTCTACATGCTGCTCGTCGGCATGATCATCCTGCTCAGCGGCGCCCAAGCCGCGTACGCCCAGATCAACACCGGCATCGTGCTCGGGGTGCCGTGGCTCGTCGGCATCGTCCTCGCGGTCATCGACTACCGAAACCTGAAGTCGGGTGGCATGCAGTCGCCCGCGCACTGGGCGTGGGCACTTCTCGGAGCGCCCAGCTACCTCGTCGCGCGGCTCGTCGCGACGGTGCGTGAAACCGGCACCGGCTTCGGTCCGGTGCTCACCTACCTCGTCCTCACGCTCTTCATGGGCGGTGCCGTGGTCGCCGTGCCGGGTCTGGTGATGGAACTCGCCCCCGCCTTCTTCTCAGTCGAAGCCGAACGGTCGGTGACGGCCGACGCCCGCTCGCTCGGCGCGGAACTCACGATCGACTGCCCCGAGACTCCCCCGCTGCTCCTGCAGCAGTCCTTCACCTGCCGGGCCGTGAACAACGAAGGCCGCAGTTTCGACGTTCTCGTCAGCCTCCAGCGCGCCAACGGCTGGATCGAGTGGCGCGTCGACAACTGGGGCGTCTTCACCATGGGGTCTTGACACACCCAAACGGGGTGATGAGACACACAGCCCCGATCCCTAGACTGGGCCCACCCCTAGTACCACCCGTTTCACCGCACCTGCACCTCCCTTCGCATTCGTCCCCCAGACGTTCCCGCCCCGAAGGAGTATGGCTTTGACCGACCAAGCGATCCGTGTGGTGCCTGCAGGCTGGTATGAAGACCCTGCATCGAGCGCCCATGTGCGCTGGTGGAACGGTCTCGCCTGGACCGAGCACACCACCCTCAAGCCCACGCCGACTCCGCAAGCGGTGCCGATGGCGGCCTCGTATGGCGACTACGGCGACGGATTCGGCAACCGCCGCTACGGCGACAGTTACTCGGGCCAGCAGACCGGAGGCGCCGGTGCTGACCAGGTCAGCACGGCAACCGGCTCGACGCAGACCCCGGAGACTCTCGCGCGCATCGCCGAGGCCCGTGAGCTGGAACGTCAGTACGGCATCAGCACCGCCGAAAATGACATCATCATGCGGTCCGCCACTCAGGGCGACGACGCGTCCACTTCGGGTTCGTCGGGTTCCACCACCTCGGACTACCGCCCCTGGAACGCCGAACCCGAACCGGAGTACGAAGAGCCCGGCACCGCCACCGCATCATCGTGGTTCATCGCCCTCTGGCCGCTGTTCACCCTCGCCGCAGCCGCCACGGCCGGGTACCTCGCCTTCTATGTCATGCCAGAACCGGCCGTGTCGGGCATCCCCGTCGTCGCCGCGATCGTCATCGTGCCGACGCTGCTCACGCTCATCTGGGCGGCGACGGATGCCCGCAAACTCCGGTCGCTCGGACACCGCCCGGCCAGCCCGGCGCTCGCCCTGCTCGGACCGCTCATCTACCTGATCGCCCGACGCGCGCGCGTCGCCGGATCCGGACCCCTGGTGACCCTCATCATCCTCACCCTGCTTGCCGTGGGTGCACCGGTCGCTGCCTTCATGGGCGGGTACGCGGGGCCGGTCACTAAGGCTTTGGAGATTCAGCAGACGATTTACGCCGACCTCGTCGGCAGCGGCGAACTCGCGTCGGTCAGCTGTGACGCCTTCATCGCCAACCCGGTCCGGGGTGCGCTGTACACCTGCAATGGGGTGCTGCCCGATGGCACCGCGAAAACCATCTGGGTGAGCATCGACACCGAGGAGGGTGACTTCTCATACGCCCTCGCTGTGCGGGACTAGACCAACACTCCTCGGTCTCCCACTCAGGATGGCGCCAGTCGGCGCGCCGTAGGCTGAGCGGGCTATGCGAATCCTTCTCGTCCGCCACGGTCAGACTCCCGCCAATGTGCGCGGCACCCTCGACACCGCGGCACCGGGCCCCGGCCTGACCGAACTCGGCACCCGCCAAGCCGAAGCCGTCGTCGAAGCGCTCGGCCACGAAACGATCGCCGCCATCTACGTCTCGAAGCTGGTGCGCACCCACGAGACGGCGGCACCGCTCGCCGCCGCGCTCGGGCTCACCCCGATCGAACTGGCGGGAACCCACGAGATCGAAGCGGGCGACGTCGAGGGCCGTAGCGACCATGACGCGGTGCGCACCTACATGACCACCGTGTTCGCCTGGGGGTGGGGCGACCCCTCCCCCGTGATGCCGGGCGGCCCCGACGGCCACGACTTCTTCGCGCGCTTCGACGAATCGATCGAGCGGATCGCGGCCGAGCATCCCGACGACGCGACGATCGTCGTGGTGAGCCACGGTGCCGCCATCCGTGTCTGGACGGGTGCCCGCGTCGGCAACCTGGGCGACGGGTTCACCGCCGACAACCACCTCGACAACACGGGCATCGTCGTCATCGAAGGCTCCCCCGACACCGGCTGGACGGCACTGTCCTGGGGCGGAATGCCGGTCGGCGGCGAACGACTCACCGACCCGGCCGCCGACGACCCCACCGGCGACTCGCTCGAGGCCGCCCTCGACGACCGCTGAGAGCTCGGCGCGCATCCCTGAGACGTCGGCGGTGGCGCCTACCCTCTCAACTGTGACCCGTCGGATTCTCCACGCTCGCGCGGAGCTCGTCGCCGAAGGCATCGACCGCCTCGGCATCGAGACGTTCTGGCACTCCCTCGTCGCGGCACACGTCACCCGGGTCTCCGGCCCGGCGATGTCGGCGGTGTTGAGCGACCTCCCCGAGCGCGGCCGCCAGGTGACCGACGACCTCATCGAGGGCCTCACCATCAGCGAGATCAACGTGCTCTACGAGTTCTCGCTCGCCCACGTCGACCGCTCGAGCCGCAAGTCGAGCGGCCAATTCTTCACACCCGACGATGTCGCCCGCTTCCTCGCCACCCGAGCTGCCGCTCTGCCTGAAGGCACCTGGATCGACCCGTGCTGCGGAATCGGCAACCTCTCCTACTGGCTCGCCCACGAGCAGCGCGACCCCCGACGGTTTCTCGCCGAACGGCTCGTGCTCGTCGATCGCGACCCGCTCGCCCTCACCATCGCCCGGGCCCTCCTCGCCACCGAGTTCGCGCTCGACGCCGCGCAGTACCGGGCGCTGCTCGATCGATCGCGGGTCGCCGACGCGCTCACCGACGAGCTACCCGGCTTCGACTACGCCCTCATGAACCCGCCGTACGTGGTCGTGCCCCGCGACGACCGGTTCACCGAGTCGGCAGATTCGCGCGACCTCTACGCCTACTTCCTCGAGCGGATGCTCACCCTCGGGCGCCGTGGCATCGTCGCGATCACGCCTCAGAGCTTCACGTCGGGGCGCAAGTTCGCGGGACTCCGCCGGTTGCTCGTGCGCCGACTCGAGACGATGGATGTCTACTGCTTCGACAATGTGCCCGACAACGTGTTCCGTGGGGTGAAGTTCGGGTCACAGAACACCAACCGGGTGAACTCGACGCGCGCCGCGGTGTTGGTGGGTCTCGCCGGTTCGGCCGACGCGCCACGCCGCCACCGCATCACCCCCCTGCTGCGCTGGCGCGCCCACGAACGGGCCGACCTGTTCGAGGCCGCCGACGACTTTCTCGCCGCGTTGCAGCCTGACGAAGATCGTGCCTTTCCGAAGGTCGGTGCCGCCCTCGTTCCGCTCCATCGGGCGATGCTCGAATGCGACACGACGGTGCGCGACCTCACCGTCACCGGCCCGACGGTGTATCCCCTTGATGTGCCGGTCACCCCGCGCTACTTCCTCTCGGCGGTGAAACGCGTGCTCGATCGTGGGCACGTGCACCGGCTGTACTTTCCGACCCCCGAGGCTCGGGATCGCGCGGCGATCGTGCTCAACTCGTCGCTCGCCTACTGGTGGTGGCGGGCCTACGAAGGCGGAATC
>NZ_JANMSQ010000175.1:0-24267 GCF_031389465.1 Pseudolysinimonas sp. | reverse complement strand
CCGCCGATGCCCACGAGCTGCCGCTCTATCGCTACCTCGGCGGGGTCGGCGCCCTGACCTTGCCGGTGCCGCTGATGAACATCATCAACGGTGGCGCGCACGCGGACACCGGCCTGGACATCCAGGAATTCATGATCGTCCCGATCGGCGCGGACACGTACTCCGAGGCCCTCCGCGAGGGTGTGGAGGTGTATCACGCGCTCAAGAGCCTGTTGAAGAAGAACGGGCTGCCGACCGGGCTCGGGGATGAGGGCGGATTCGCGCCCGACCTCGCCGGTGCTCGCGCTGCGCTCGACTTCATCCTCGAAGCGATCGGCACCGCCGGGTTCTCGGCGGGCAAGGACTTCGTGCTCGGCCTCGACGTTGCGGCGACCGAGTTCTTCGCCGACGGCGTCTACACCTTCGAGAAGCAGAAGCTCACCGGCGAGCAGCTCACCGAGTTCTGGGCCGGGCTGGTCGCCGACTACCCGCTCGCCACCATCGAAGACCCGCTCGCCGAAGACGACTGGGACGGCTACGTGCACCTGACGTCGCTGATCGGCGACAAGGTGCAGGTCGTCGGCGATGACCTGTTCGTCACCAACCCGGTGCGCCTGCAGAAGGGTCTCGACCTGAAGGTCGCGAACTCGATCCTGGTGAAGGTCAACCAGATCGGTACCCTCACCGAGACCTTGGATGCCGTGGCTCTCGCCCAGCGCGCCGGCTACACCGCGATTCTGTCCCACCGCTCCGGTGAGACCGAAGACACCACGATCGCCGACCTCGCGGTCGCGACCGACTCGGGCCAGATCAAGACCGGCGCCCCCGCCCGATCCGACCGCGTCGCGAAGTACAACCAGTTGCTGCGCATCGAAGAAGAGCTGGGCGATGCCGCCGTCTACGCCGGCCGCTCGGCCTTCCCGCGCGCGAAGGGCTGAGCGACGTAACCTCGGAGCATGGCCCAGGTACAACGACCGACGCGTGAGCGCACGCGGAAGGTGCCTGTTGCCATGCCCGAGGAACCACGCGCTGCAGCCTGGTTGCGCAACTTCCGGCTGTCGGGGTTCGCGCTCTCGATGCTGTTGCTCGTTGTCGCCGCCCTCGTGGTGCTGGCGCCGGGCCTGAAGACTTTCGTCGAGCAGCGTCAACAGATCGCGGCCCTCGAAGAGTCGGTAGCTCTGGCCCAGGCGGAGGTCGACGACCTCGAGGCGGAGATCGACCGCTGGAGCGACCCCGCTTACATCGAGGCCCAAGCCCGTGACCGGCTGTACTACGTGTACCCGGGCGACATCACGTTCCTCGTGATCGGCGACGACGACACGGGGCTCAATGAGGGCGGCCTGCCGATTAGCGACGAGATCCAAACGACGCAGGTCGACTGGGTGCGCGCTCTGCTCTCGACCGTCTACCAGGCCGGCTTGACCGACGCGACGCCGGAACAGCTCGAGAGTCCGCAGCAGGGCGGCTGATGCGTCCTCCGTTCCCCACTCCGACCGCCGCCGAGATTGCGGTCGTTTCTGCCCAGCTCGGTCGTCCGGCGCGCGGCGTCATCGGCATTGCGGCGCGCTGCGTGTGTGGAAACCCGACCGTCGTCGCGACGTCGCCGCGGCTGCCCGACGGCACCCCGTTCCCGACGCTCTACTACCTGTCGCACCCGGCGGCGACGGCGGCGATCTCTACCCTCGAGGCCACCGGGGTCATGGCGGAGCTGGCGTCCGACCTGCGCGACGAAGGTGTGGCGGGTGCCTACCGCGCGGCGCACGCGAGCTACCTGGCTGACCGGGATGCCATCGACATCGTCGACGAGATCGCCGGCTTCTCGGCGGGCGGGATGCCCGACCGGGTGAAGTGCCTACACGCCCTCGCCGGGCACGCCCTGGCGGCGGGTCCCGGCGTCAACCCGATCGGCGACCGCGCGCTCGAGCTCTGCACCTGGTCGTCCGCACGTTGCGAGTGTGCCGCGCCGGGCGCTGCGGCGGGGTCGTCGGCGGTGACGGAGGCTTGATGACTCGTCGGCGTCACCCCGAACGGCCGGTATGTCACCTGGGCGGGCACGGGCGGAGCGACCCCGATCGTGGCGGGGGTGGTCGCACTCGTGCGGGCGGCGCATCCCGAACTCGACGCCTCGAACGTGATCAATGCCGGGTCTTGCCGACCTCCAGCTGGTCCGAGCGCCGGTGTTCGCCGTGGGGTTCATGGCGTTCGGAGCAGGGGGCTTGTCGTCGGGGCGGTGCGGGGATTCCGGCCCCCGCGTTCGCGGTAGATTGGTGACAGTCCAGCGAGGAGTCTTTCTAACGTGCGCAAAATACTGATCGTCGGCGGTGGCTATGCCGGCTTCTACACGGCCAAGAAGCTGCAGAAGCACCTTGCCCGCGGAGAGGCTCAGGTCACGGTCGTCGACCCGCTGCCGTACATGACCTATCAGCCGTTCCTCCCCGAGGTCGCGGCCGGAACGATCGAGCCGCGTCACGCGGTCGTCTCGCACCGCAGGCATCTCAAGAAGACGACGATCATCACCGCGAGCGTCAGCAAGATCGACCACGCCGCAAAGAAGGTGACGGTCACGCCCGCGGCCGGCGATCCGTGGGATGTCGACTACGACACGATCGTCGTCACCGCCGGCGCCGTCACCCGCACCTTCCCCATCCCGGGCCTCGCGGACGAGGCGATCGGGCTCAAGAACATCGAGGAGGCTGTCGCGATCCGCGACCGCGTCGCCGACTGCTTCGCCAAGGCATCCAATCTGCCTGCCGGCGCTGACCGCGACCGCCTGCTGACCTTCGTCGTCGTCGGCGGAGGTTTCGCCGGCATCGAACTGTTCGGAGAGCTGCGCTCCTACGCGTCGGCCCTCCTGCGGCAGCACCAGAATCTCACGATCGACGACACCCACTTCCACCTCATCGAAGCGATGGGCCGCATCATGCCCGAGGTGTCGCTCAAGACGAGCCACTGGGTGCTCAAGAACCTCGCACAGCGTGCCGCGACCGTTCACCTCGACACCCAGCTCGCGAGCGCCGTCGACGGCAAGATCGAACTCTCCACCGGGGAGTCGTTCTACTCCGACACGATCATGTGGACCGCCGGCGTCATGGCGAACCCCGTGATGCGCAGCACCGACCTCCCGGCCGAGGAGCGCGGTCGCCTGCGCGTTCAGGCCGACCTGCGCGTGGTCTCCGACACCGGCGTCGTACCCGATGCCTGGGGCGCTGGCGACGTCGCCGCAGTTCCCGACCTGATCCCGAACCAGGGCGTCGGCGGATTCACCGTGCCGAACGCCCAGCACGCCGTGCGCCAGGGCAAGCTGCTCGCGAAGAACCTGGTCGCCGACATCCGGGGCGAGAAGCCGCGCGAGTACCGCCACAAAAACCTCGGCGCCGTCGCTGGTATCGGTCTCTACTACGGCGTCTTCCAATCCGGCCCATTCGCCCTCAAGGGGTTCCTCGCCTGGCTCGCGCATCGCGGCTACCACGGCTTCGCGATGCCGATGTGGGAGCGCAAGGCCCGGGTCTTCGGCAACTGGATCATCAACTTCTTGTTCCGCCGCGACCTGGTCGCGATCCCCGCCCGGGATACCCCGCGTGCCGCCTTCGAAGCCTGGGCCGTTCGCCCGAAGGTGTAGACGCCAACCAGCCCCCGAGCAACCCGCCTCACGCGTACCCTCGACCGCAGGCCCTCGTAGCCCAATCGGCAGAGGCAGGCGACTTAAAATCGCTTCAGTCTGGGTTCGAATCCCAGCGAGGGCACTCCCAATCGCCCGCACGGCACCGGCTCTGTCCGACACGCCGTCCAGCGCGGGTGCAGATTCGCGAGTCGTCGTGGAGCGGTGCTGAGCGCAAGAAAGCTCGCCGGCCTTGACCTTTGGGACACTCGTCTGGGACGCTTGACCCACTTTCCGGTTTGGTGCTGAAGGGTGGTGCGGGATGGCACGCATGGCGGCGACCGACCGTCGCGAGGCGCTCGCGCAAGCTGCACTCGCCGTCATCGCGCGCGACGGCGTTCACGCGGCGACAACGCGCGCGATCGTGGCCGAAGCCGGGATGCCGCTGGCGTCGTTCCACTACGCCGTCGCGTCGCGCGATGAGCTCCTGCGCGACGTCGTCGAGCTCGTCGTCGGTAGTCAGGACTCAGCGGCGTTCAGCACCCTCGAACTCGACGCCCGCGACATCCGCAGCGCCATCCGCGGGGTCCTGGGCTCGAACTTCGACATTCTGCGAGCCGACCCCGCGCGCCAGCAGGCGATGTTCGAACTGACGCATTACGCGCTGCGCACGCCGACGCTCGACGACTTCCCGGTCGCGCAGTACGGGGTCTACCGCGGTCTCGCTGCCCGCCTGCTCGAGGCCGGCGCCGCGCGCTACCGCGTGCGCTGGAACGTGCCGATCCCCGATCTCGCGACCCTCGCCGTCGCGCTCAGCGACGGTGCGACCCTCGCCTGGCTCGCCACTCGTGACGACGTCGCCGCCGAGCGCCTCCTCGATCTCGCCGCCGACGCCATCGCCGCCCACGCAATCCCGCTCATCAAGGAGAACTCGTGACCGACACCACGCAGAAGTTGAGCCCGCTCGCCGAGCCCGTGACGCGGGTTCCTGGGCGGTGGGTTGCAGCTTTCGCGACCGCCTGGCTCGGCATCTGGATGGCGCAGCTCACTCCCGTCCAACTGCAGATGCCCGCACAGATCGAGGCCATCCGCGAGAGCGCCGACTGGGTAGAGGGAGTTGTCGCCTTCGGCATCATGTCGGGGATCGCCGGCGCGTTTGCGCTCATGGTCTACCCACTCGCGGGCGCGCTGTCCGATCGCACGACGTCGCGCCTCGGGCGTCGCAAGCCCTGGATCATGGCCGGAACGCTCCTGTTCGCCGTCTCGCTCGGACTGCTCGGCCTGCAGACCACATTCGTGGGGATGGGGGTCTTTTGGACGCTCGCGATCATCGGCTTCTGCATCCTCACCGCCGCCCTGACCGCGACGATCTCAGACCAGGTGCCGGTGGATCAGCGCGGCATCATCTCGGGATGGATCGCGGCGCCACAAGCGATCGGGCTCGTGCTCGGGCTCGTGCTGATCGACGGGTTGGGGCTCGACACCGTCACGGGCTACCTCGTGATGGCGGGGGTCGTCGTCGTTCTCGTGATCCCGTTCCTGGTTCTCGCGCCCGACGCGCGCCTGGCGAAGGAAGACCGGCCTCCGTTGTCGCCGCGTTCCCTCCTAGCCGGATTCTGGATCAGCCCGCGCACCTACCCCGACTTCGGCTGGACTCTGCTCAGCCGCATCCTGGTGAACGTCGGCAACGCGCTGGGGACCACGCTGCTGTTCTTCTTCCTCGCCCACGGACTGGGCCGCGACGATCCGACCGGCGACCTCATCATGCTCAGCCTGGTCTATGTGGTGTTCATCATCCTGTCGTCGCTGTTGCTCGGCCGGTGGTCTGACAGGGTTGGGCGCCGCAAGCCGTTCGTCGTGGTGTCGGCGCTCTTCCAGGCGGTCGCCGCGGGGCTGCTCGCGTTCGTGCCCGACTTCTCGATCGCCATCATCGCCGGCGCGCTGCTCGGCATCGGGTACGGCGCATTCCTCTCCGTCGACCAGGCGCTCGCAACCCAGGTGCTCCCCAACGCAGCGACTCGCGGCAAGGATCTGGGCATCATGAACATCGCAACGACGGTGCCGCAGGCTGTCGCTCCGCTGCTCGGGGCGTGGATCGTCGCGGTGGTCGCCGGATTCACCGGTCTATTCGTCATCTCGGCGGTCGCCACGATCCTCGGCGCCCTCGCGGTGCTGCCCGTGAAAGCCGTGCGATGACTCTGAACCTGAAGCCCCAGACGAGCGCGCCCTGGGACGATCCCCAGGACTGGTGGCCCGCGCTCACCGCCGCGACGCACGACCTCAATGCGCCGGTCGGGGTCATCGCGGTGGAGGCCCTCGCGTCGAACGCGTTCGATCTGCTCGACCGGGCGGCGGGCCTGCCGATCCGGGTGGCGAGCAAGTCGGTGCGCGTGCGGGGAGTGCTGGATGCCGTGCTTGCCCTTCCCGGCTACCGCGGCATCCTCGCCTACTCCCTTCCGGAGGCGCTCTGGCTCGCCGAAACCTACGACGACGTCGTGGTCGGCTACCCGTCGGCCGATCGTGGGGCGCTCGCACGGCTTGCCGCCGACCAGAATCTCGCTTCCCGGGTGACGATCATGGTCGATGACGTCGCGCAGCTCGACCTCGTGGATGCCGTGGCCGCGCCGGCCAAGCGCGCCGTCATCCGCGTGGCTCTCGAGCTGGATGCGTCGTATCGCTCGCGCACCCTCGGGCATATCGGGGTGCGCCGTTCGCCGGTGTTCACACCCGAGCAGGCCGAGGCCCTCGCGGAGGCGATCGTCGCGCGGCGCGGGTTCCGGCTGGTCGGGATGATGGCGTACGAGGCGCAGATCGCGGGGGTGACCAACGCCGGGCCGCGCAAGGCCGCGATCCGCGCGATGCAGCGCGCATCGGCTCGAGAGCTACGCCGACGCCGCGGCGAGGCCGTCCGGCGGGTGCGCGACGTCGTCGATCTCGAGTTCGTCAACGGCGGCGGCACCGGATCGATCGAGTCGACTCACGCCGACGGTTCGGTCACCGAGGTCGCCGCCGGTTCGGGGCTCTTCGGCCCGCACCTCTTCGACGGCTACGCGCACTTCCATCCGGCACCGGCGGCGTCATTCGCGCTCGACGTCGTTCGGCGACCCACCGACGGCATCGCAACGCTGCTGGGCGGCGGATGGGTCGCCTCGGGCCCGCCCCGGCCCGATCGGGTGCCGAAGATCGCCTGGCCTGCCGGGCTGAAGATGATCGCGCGGGAGTCCGCTGGTGAGGTGCAGACCCCGCTCGTCGGGGCCGCCGCCGACACCCTCGCGATCGGTGACCGCGTGTGGCTGCGTCACACGAAGGCCGGCGAGTTGAGCGAGCACCTCGCTGCTTTCGCCCTGGTCGAGAACGGCGCCCTGACGGGGGAGTTGCCGACCTACCGCGGTGAGGGGAAAGTGTTCTTGTGACCCTGCTGCAACCCGGCCCCCGCTGGCGCAACTGGGGTCGGTCGGCTGCGGCGTCACCGGCGCACCTCGCGCGGCCCTCGAGCGTGGACGAGGTGGTCGCCGTGGTTCGGGCCGCCGCCGAGCGGGGGTTGGCGGTCAAGGCCGTCGGCGCGGGTCACAGTTTCACTGACATCGCGGCGACCCCGGGCGTGCTCGTCGACCTCACCCATCTGCGCGGACTCCTCGGCGTCGACGCCGCCCGCGGGCGAGTGCGGCTCGCCGCGGGAACCCACCTCTGGGAGCTGCCCGAGCTGCTGAAGCCCCACGGCCTCGCCCTGCAGAACATGGGCGACATCGACCGGCAGACGATCGCCGGCGCGACCTCGACGGGCACGCACGGCACCGGGCTCGGTTTCGCCGGTCTCGCCGCGCAACTGACCGCCGTCACGCTGGTGACCGGAACCGGCGAGGTGGTGCGCGTTGACGCATCCCACCGACCCGAGCTGCTGCCGGCGGTGCGGCTCGGGCTCGGCGCGCTCGGCATCCTGGTTGAGGTGGAAGTGCAGTGCGTTCCGGAGTTCCTGATCCGCGCGGTCGAGCATCCGGCGCCGCTGGACGAGGTGCTCGACTCGTGGGAGGAACGCGTGAGCGCAGCCGATCATTTCGAGTTCTACTGGTGGCCACACACCGCAATCGCCATGACAAAGGTCAACACCCGGCTGCCCGGCGACACCGCGTTCCGGCCGACGGGTCGCTTCGGCAACTGGGTCGAGGAACGCTTGCTCCAGAACGAGGCGCTGCGGGCATCCCAAGGTCTCGGGCACGCGATCGCGCCGCTCGTGCCCGCGCTCAACCGGCTCTCGACGAAGGCCTACGGTGATCGCGAGATCACCGCACCGTCGTACGACATCTTCACCTCGCCGCGGCTGGTGCGTTTCCGGGAGAGCGAGTACGCGATCCCACTCGAGGCGCTTCCGCAGGCGCTCCGCGACGTGCGCGGCCTCGTGGAACGCAACGGATGGCGCATCTCGTTCCCGGTCGAAGTGCGCGCGGCCGCGCCCGATGAGAACTGGATGTCGACCGCCTACGCTCGGCCGAGCGCCTACATCGCGGTGCACCGGTACTTCCGCGACGACCCCTCCGAGTACTTCCGCGCGTTCGATGCCCTCATGCGCACCTACGATGGCCGACCGCACTGGGGCAAGATGCACTTTCGCACCGCCGATGACCTCCGCCCCGCCTACCCGCGCTTCGACGACTTCCTCGGGGTGCGCAACGAACTCGACCCCGATCGCCGTTTCGCCAACCGCTACCTCGACCGGGTGCTCGGCCCGTGAGCACTCCTCCAGATATCCCAAATGGGATATCTCACGGCGGGCATGGTCCATTTCGGGATGTCGCAACCCTCGCGGCGCTCATGCGACCCGAATTCGTGTTCGGCGTCGCGTCGGCCGCAGCGCAGATCGAGGGCGCTGCCGACGAAGACGGGCGCACGCCGTCGACCTGGGACATCTTCGCCGCGCTACCGGGCACCATCCGCGACGGCTCGACGCCCGCGGTGACGACGGATGCCTACCACCGCTTCGACGAGGATCTCGCGCTCATGCGGGAGGCCCGCATCGACGCGTCCCGGTTTTCGCTGTCCTGGTCGCGGCTGATGCCCGACGGGCGTGGTCCGGTGAACAGGAAAGCCGTCGCGTACTACGACCGGGTCATCGATGGGTTGCTGGAGGCGGGCATCCGCCCGGTCGTGACGCTGTTCCACTGGGACACCCCGGCGCCCCTCGAGGAGCGCGGCGGCTGGCTGCGGCGCGACACCGCGAAGCGGTTCGCCGACTTCGCGAGTGCGGCAGGCCAGGCGTTCGGCGATCGGGTCGCCGACTGGATCACCCTCAACGAGCCGACGACGGTCATCCTCGACGGCTACGCCCTCGGCGTACATGCGCCGGGCCGCGCGAAGCTGTTCGGCGCCATCCGCGCGGTGCGCCACCTCCTGCTCGCGCACGGCCTCGCGGTCGACGCGCTGCGTGCCGTGCCGGTGGCCGGCCGCATCGGAATCACCAACGTGCACACCCCGGTCGAGCCCGCCAGCCCGTCGCCTGATGACGCGGCTGCCGCCGATCTCTTCGACTTCGTGCACAACCGGCTGTTCGCCGACCCGGTGCTCCTCGGGCGGGATGCCGAGCTGCCGTACGGTGCGAAAGGCGTCGAGCGACTCGGGCTGCGCATCCTCTCCCGCCTCGGCCGTGACCGCGCGGTCATCTCCCGCCCCCTCGACTTCTACGGGCTCAACTACTACTTCCCGTCGCGCATCGCGGCCGGGGCCGACCCGCACGGCCACACCCCCGACGGCGACACCGAGGCGATGAAGGACGTGCCCTTCCGGCTGGAGAAGTACCCCGAGCATCCGGTCACCGGCTTCGACTGGCCGATCGCGCCCGACTCCCTCGGGGTGCTGATCGACGGGCTCGTTGCGCGCTACGGCGACCGGTTGCCCCGCATCCAGATCACCGAAGGCGGCGCGAGCTTCCCGGACGAGGTGGGCCCCGATGGCACGGTGGATGACGCCGCACGGGTCGACTATCTCGCCCGGCACGTCGCCGTCGCCGCTGCGCGACCCGAGGTCGACGCGTACTTCGTATGGACGTTCGTCGACAACTGGGAATGGGCGGCCGGGTTTACCCAGCGCTTCGGGATGGTGCACCTCGACACCGAGACCCTGGCGCGCACGCCGAAGAGTTCGTACCGCTGGTTCCGCGCGGTACAGGATGCCCGGGCGCGTCAAGATGTCGGGCTCGAGTCGACTGTTCAGCCAAGCTAGGGACATGACACCCGAGGAACTCGCGGCGATGCTGCCGCCGGGATTCCTGCTCGGGGTCAGCACGTCGGCGTACCAGATCGAAGGCGGAGCGGACGAGCGCGGTCCCGCGGGTTGGGACCACTTCGCCTCCGATCCCGGCGTCATCCTCGACGGGTCGAACGCGCTCGTCGCCGCCGACCACTACCACCGGATGCCGGAAGACGTGGCGCTGCTGAAAGACCTCGGTGTCGACGCCTACCGGTTCTCGATCTCGTGGCCGCGCGTACAGCCAGGCGGTGTCGGCCCTGGAGACCCGCGGGGCATCGACTTCTATGACCGGTTGCTCGACGAGCTGCTCGCCGCCGGCATCCGGCCGATGGCGACCCTCTACCACTGGGACACCCCGCTCGAGATCGATGAAGCCGGTGGCTGGACGAAGCGCGACACCGCGTACCGGTTCGCCGACTACGTGCGCATCGCCGGGAAGGCATTCGGCGACCGGGTCGCGGACTGGGTGACCGTCAACGAGCCCGCCACGCTTGCTTTGGAGGGTTACACGCTCGACGTTCACTCGCCGGGCAAGGCCCTCTGGGTCGCGGGCGCCCGCGCGGCTCACCACCTGCTCCTCGCCCACGGGTTGGCCGTGCGGGCACTGCGCGAGGTTCCGGTGACCGGTCGCATCGGCATCTCGAATGCGCACACCCCGGTCTTCGCGGCGACCTCGAAGTGGCAAGACCGGTTCGCGGCGCGCAACTTCGACATCCTCAGCAACCGCGTATTCGCCGATCCGGTGCTGCGCGGGAAACGCCCCCCGGGGCTCATCGGGCTCGGCCTGCGTCTCGCCGCGCTGCCGCACTGGGGCGACACGAAGATCATCCGGGAGCCGATCGACTTCTACGGGGTGCAGTACTACTTCCCGAGCCGGGTGGCCGCCGGCCCGCCGCACGTGAAGGTCGGTACGCACGACGGGCACTCCAAGGCGATGCTCGACCTCCCGCTGCGGCTCGAACCGTGGCCCGAGTACGACGTGACGGGATTCGGCTGGCCCGACTCGCCCGACCAGCTCCCCGTTCTGCTGGGACAGTTCGCCGACCGCTATGGCGGACGTCTGCCGCCGCTGATCTTCACCGAGGGTGGCGCGAGCTACCCCGACCGTCCCCAGCCCGACGGCAGCGTCGACGACGACGAGCGCATCGACTATCTCGAGACCCACATCCGCGCCGTGACCCACGACGTGCCCGGGGTCGAGGTCGAGGGCTACTTCGTCTGGTCGCTCCTCGACAACTTCGAGTGGGCCGCCGGCTATACCCAGAAGTTCGGGCTCGTTGCCGTCGACCCCGAGACGCAAGAGCGGCGACCGAAGTCGTCGTTCGACTGGTATCGCAGCGTTCTGGCTGCCCGGAAGCGCTGATCCGCCCTATGATGACGGGCATGGAAATCTTCATCGTCATCGGCGTGATCGTTCTGCTGGTCGTCATCGTCGGCGGCTACCTCTGGGCGACCTACAACGGCCTGGTTCGACTCAACGTTCGCGTCGACGAGGCGTGGAGCGACATCACGGTGCAGCTCAAGCGTCGTGCCGACCTCATCCCGAACCTCATCGAAGCGGTCAAGGGCTACGCGGCCCACGAGAAGCAGGTCTTCGAGAACGTCACCAAGGCACGGTCCGAGACGGTCAACGCCTCGACTCCGGCCGAGGCTGGCGCCGCGGAAAACCACTTCCAGCAGGCGCTCAAGAGCCTCTTCGCGGTCGCCGAGGCGTACCCGCAGCTGCAGGCCAACCAGAACTTCCTCCAGCTCCAGGGTGAACTGGTCGACACCGAAGACAAGATCCAGGCGTCGCGCCGGTTCTACAACGGTGGCGTGCGCGAGCTGAACACCAAGATCAAGGTCTTCCCGAACACGTTGTTCGTGCGTGGCCTCGGCTTCATCGAGCGCGAGTTCTTCGAGGTCGACGAGCCGTCGGCCATCGCGGAGCCGCCGAAGGTTCAATTTTGATTCGAGCGGACGCCCACAGGGCGCCCGCCCGCATCAAGGTTGAGTAGCGTCCGCACTGGCGGACGCGTGCCGAAACCCACACCTGCGACGAACTCGAGCTGAACCATGTACTCCGCGATCGCGAAGAACAAGCGCAACACCATCCTGATCATCATTTTGTTCATGGTGATCATCGCTGCGCTCAGCCTGATCCCGACCTTCATCTACGGTGACTGGACGATTTCGATCATCACGATCGTGATCGCGGCGGCGTACGCGATCTTCCAGTACTTCATGGCGACGCGTCAGACGCTCGCGCTCTCGGGAGCGCACCAGATCGAGAAGCGCGACGAGCCGCGGCTCTACCGCATCGTCGAGAACCTCTCGATCACCGAGGGCATGCCGATGCCGAAGGTGTACATCATCAACGACCCGGCGCCGAACGCCTTTGCGACGGGGCGCGATCCCGAGCACGCCGTCGTCGCGGCGACCACCGGACTGCTCGAGATCATGACCGACCCTGAGCTCGAAGGCGTGATGGCCCACGAGATGGGTCACGTCAAGAACTACGACATCCGGGTCTCGCTCATCGTCTTCGGGCTGGTGATCGCGATCGGCCTGATCGCCGACATCATCTTCCGGATGATCTTCTGGGGCGGTCGTGGACGCGACAATGGCGGACCGGCAGCCCTCGTGTTCCTGGCGATCGGCATCATCGCCGCGATCCTCGCCCCGATCGTCGCGGGGGTCGTGCAGGCCGCCGTGTCACGGCAGCGCGAATACCTCGCGGATGCCACGGGCGCGCTCACGACGCGGCACCCGGAGGCGCTCGCCTCGGCACTCGAGAAGCTAGCCGCCTACGGCCGTCCGGTAGCCCGCACCAACACGTCGATGTCGCACCTGTGGATCTCCGACCCGAACCGCCCGGGCTTCCTCGCGAGGCTGTTCTCGACCCACCCGCCGATCCCCGACCGGGTCGCCCGCCTCCGCGGTAACGCCACCAAGTTCTAGCCAGATCCGCCCTCCCGCGATCCCGCGGGTTGAGTGCCGCGCGCAGCGCGGTGTATCGAAACCGACGTTCGTCGTATCCGGTTTCGATACGCCGCTGACGCGGCTACTCAACCAGCGGCAGTCCGAGCGCGGCCGCGAGGTCGCGGGCGAGGTCGCCGCGGTCGACCACGAGGATGTCACCGAGCCCCTGCCAGGCGGCGATATCGCGCAGGACCGGCACCAGCCGCTCTTCCACTCCGGCGGGTGCGAGAGGCTCGCGCCACGCCGACTGCACCCGCAGCACCCCGGCCTGCCGGTCGCTCTTGAGGTCGATGCGGCCGACGATCTGCTCGTCGACGAGCGCGGGCAGCGTGTAGTACCCGTAAACCCGTTTCGGGGCGGGCGTGTAGATCTCGATGCGGTAGTGGAAGCCGAACATCCGCTCGGCGCGGTCGCGTTCCCAGACGACGGGGTCGAATGGCGAGAGCAGGGCCGCTGCCTCGATCCGACGCGGGATGCGGGCATCCGTCGCGAGAAAGCCGGGTGCCTTCCAGCCGTCGACGCTCACCTGCTGCACCTCGCCGGCATCGGCCAACTCGTTCAGCAGTCGGGTCGCGGTGGCGACATACAGCCGGTAGTAGTCGGCGATGTCCTTCGCGGTGCCGATGCCGTGCGCGCGCACCGCCCGGCGCACGAGCTCGCGCTGGGCGTCGTCGACGGGCACCTCGGCTTCGAGGAGTGCGGGCGACAGAATCTGTTCGGGGAGGGCGTAGACGCGCTCGAAGCCCTTGCGCCCCGCCGTCACCACGTCGCCGAACACGAACAGGTACTCGAGCGCCTCCTTGATGTCGGAAAGACCCCACCAGGGACCTCGGCGCACATTCTCGTCGTGCTCGATCTCGCTTGCCGCCATCGGGCCGTTTGCCCGCAGCTCGTCGAGCACGAAGCGGATCATCTGCGGATGCGAGTCGACCCAGCCGCCCGGTTTCGTGTACTTGTCGCGCATGCGCGCCATCCGCCACTTCCACAAGGGCCAATCGTCGCGCGGCACAAACGTCGCGACGTGCGCCCAGTACTCAAGGTAGGGCGCCTTCGGGCGCAGCGTGAGCTTGTCGAGCAGCGTCTTGTCGTACGGCCCGAGCCTCGCAACAACCGGGAGGTAGTGGCTGCGCTCGAACACATTGACCGAGTCGATCTGGAGGACGCCGAGACGCTCCATCAGCACGTTGAGCTGCCGGGTGCCGACACTTGCGGGTCGCGGGACGCCGAACCCCTGCGCTGCCAGAGCAATGCGGCGCGCGCTCGCCGCCGAGATCGTCTGAGGCACGACTTCGACCCTAGCGACCGCCCCAGACACCGCGGGCGGGCGCCCACCTGGCGTATTCGCCTGAATGCCTAGACTGAACGGGTGGCCCGAGCTGAAGACCCTGCTGCCCGCCCCGCACCGCCCGCACGCGCGCACCGGGCCGCCGCGGTGCCAGCCGAGCCGACCTCGGTGACGGCCGACGACCACGTCGCCCCCGGCATGCGCATCGCGGCCGCCTGGTCGTGGCGCATCCTCGTCGTGGCAGCGGTCATCGCCCTCGTCGGGTTCCTCATTGTGCAACTGCGACTCGTCGCGATCCCGTTCTTCGTCGCCCTCCTGCTCGCGGCCCTCCTGGTGCCGTTCTCGAACTGGCTGCAGCGCAAGGGCTGGCCGAAGTGGCTCGCCGTCACGGTCAACGAACTGGCTCTCGTCGCGGTGATCGCCGGGCTGATCACCGTGGTCGTCATCCAGGTGCGGAGCGGTCTTCCCGACCTGCAGGCGCAGACGATGGCGAAGTACGAGGAGCTCAAGGAGATTCTGCTGCTCTCGCCGCTGCAGCTCAGTGAGGCAGACATCGAGGGCTACTTCGACGGCCTCATCACGTCGATCAGCGACGACACGAGCGCCCTCGTCGAGCAGGGTCTCGACCTGGCTTCGCTCGGCGGGCACATTCTGGCGGGCACGCTCCTTGCGCTGTTCGTGACCCTGTTCATTCTCATCGACGGTCGCGGCATCTGGAACTGGCTCGTCAAGGTGTTCCCGTCGCGCGCGCGCCCCGCGATCATGGGCGCCGGCGAGGCCGGCTGGTTGACTCTGTCGACCTTCGTGCGGGTACAGATCTTCGTGGCGGCGATCGACGCGGTCGGCATCGGGCTCGGAGCATTCATCCTCGGGCTGTTCTACGGCGGGTTCCCGCTGGTCATCCCGATCGCTATCGCGGTGTTCCTCGCGTCATTCGTCCCGGTCGTCGGTGCCGTCGTGTCGGGCGGGCTGGCAGTCTTCGTCGCGCTCGTCTACCTCGGGCCGGTACCGGCGCTCATCATGCTCGGCATCGTGATCCTCGTGCAACAGCTCGAGGGGCACGTGTTGCAACCGCTTCTCGTCGGGGCTGCCGTCAAGGTGCACCCGGTAGCCGTGGTGCTCGCGGTCGCGACCGGCGGCTTCGTCGCCGGCATCCCGGGTGCGCTGTTCGCGGTACCGCTCGTCGCCGTGCTCAACGTCATGGTCGGCTACATCGCCCGCGGCGACTGGCGCACCAACCCGCATCCGAGCGTCGCCGACGTGACGTCGCCGATCGTGCTGCCGAGGCGGCGTCGTGCGGGGGCAACGTCGTGAGGGCTGAGCTGGATCGGTCGACTCTCCCGGGCCCGACCCTCGATGAATTCATTGCTGCCCGCGAGCGGGTTGCGGCGGTCGTCCAGACGACGCCGATGGAGGTGTCGCGGTTCCTCTCCGACATTGCCGGAGTGCCCATCTTCCTCAAGGCGGAGAACCTCCAACGCACCGGGTCGTACAAGATCCGGGGTGCCTACAACCGGCTCTCCCAGCTCACCGCCGAGGAGCGCAGCCGCGGCGTCGTCGCGGCGTCAGCCGGAAACCACGCACAGGGCGTCGCGCTCGCCGCGCGCGAACTGGGGATCACCGCCACGATCTACATGCCCACCGGGGTCGCGCTGCCGAAGCTGCAGGCGACCCGCGGGTACGGCGCAGAAGTCGTACTCGAGGGCGACATCTTCGACGACACCAACGCCGCTGCACAGGCCTTCGCCGCAAGCACTGGCGCGATCTTCATCCCGCCGTTCGACCACCACGACGTCATCGCGGGCCAAGGCACCCTCGGGCTCGAGATCCTCGACCAGTTGCCCGACGTCGGCACCATCGTCGTGCCGATCGGCGGCGGCGGGCTCATCTCGGGACTCGCCTCCGCGGTCGCCCACGCAGCGCCCGAGCGCAACATCCGCGTGGTCGGCGTGCAGGCGCACAACGCCGCACCCTACGTGCCGTCGCTCGCCGCCGGGGAGATCATCCCCATCACCATCGGCCCGACGATCGCCGACGGCATAGCGGTCGCCCGCCCGGGCACCCTCAACTTCGAGATCATCCGCCAAACCGTCGACGATGTCGTGACCGTGAGCGACGACGACATCGCCCGTGCCCTCGTCGTGCTCCTCGAACGCGCGAAGCTCGTCGTCGAGCCGGCCGGAGCGGTCGGTGTGGCCGCGTTGCTCTCCGGGGTCGTCGAGGTTGAGGGTCCGACTGTGGTCGTGCTCTCGGGCGGCAACATCGACCCGATGGTCATGGAGCGCGTCATCGGCCGCGGTCTCGCGGCGGATCAGCGATACCTCAAGGTCGACATCCCGTTGCCCGACCGGCCGGGACAGCTCGCCCGCATCGCCGAGATCATCTCCGAAGCCAACGCGAACGTCGTCGAGGTATTGCACACCCGCCACGGCGCCGGTCTCATGATCAGCGAAGTCGGTATCGAGATCCACATGGAGACCCGCGGCCCGACGCACGCCGAACTCGTGCTCACGCGGCTCCGTGACGCCGGCTACCGTCCGCGCGTTACGACCTAGAGCCTCGGGTCAGCCTCGGTAGGTTTCGACCTTCACCACCTCGACGGCGATCTCTTTACCCGAAGGTGCCGTGTAGGTGGTCTTCTCGCCCACCTTCAGGCCGAGGATCGCCTCACCGAGCGCGCTTGTCGCCGGGTAGACGTCGAGGTCGCTGGAGTCGTCCGCGATCTCCCGGCTGCCGAGCAAGAACGTGGTGGGGTCGCCGGCGATCTTCGCGGTCACGACGGTGCCGATCTCGACGACGCCCGACGCGGCCGGGGGCTCACCGACGGTGGCTTGCCGCAGTAGTTGAGTGAGCTGACGGATGCGCGCCTCGATCTTGCCCTGCTCATCTTTGGCGGCGTGGTACCCGCCGTTCTCCTTGAGGTCGCCCTCGTCACGCGCCATCTCGATCTTCTTCGCGATGTCGAGGCGCGCGGGACCCTCAAGCTCAGCGAGCTCGGCACTCAGCCGGTCGTAAGACTCCTGCGTCAGCCACGTCGTAGCAGCGGTGTCGGGCATCGGATGCTCCTTGCGGGATGGGTGTCGGGATTCAGTCCCGACCTAAAGCGAGTGCCCGGCCGAAGCCGGGCAGTCGGACCATGCTAGGTCAGCCAGCAACGGTAGATCAACCCGGTGACAGCGGTCTCGGTTACCCGTACGTTCTCAACGAACGCGCGGGTGCGGTCGTCGCCCGGGGGCAGGTCGACGACCTTCCAGCCGACGATCCCGAACTGATCGTTGAGCGCTTGGAGCGCGCACGACACCGGCGTGCCCGGTTCGGTGGTGACTTCGAAGCGGATGTCGACCGTCGAGTCGTCGCGCGTCAGATATCCGGTGTCGCGGGTCTCGAGGGTCGCGGTCGGGCTGAACAACCCGACCCAGACGACCCACGCGACGACGACGACCAGCACACTCGCGGCCGCGATGATCGCGAGGGTGGCCCGTCGTCGGAAGTCGGCCGGGGTGCGCCCGTACCGCTCCGCGACCGCAGAGTCTGTCATCTCGCCTCCGTTACCCTGGAACCAGGCTATTCGGACCGGGAGGCCCCTTTGCTCCACACGCTCTGGGCGTCGACGCCCCCACCCGGCGAGGAACTCGATCCCAACCTCGTCACTCCAGGGGTCGTCGGGTTCGCCCTGACCTTCGCCCTCGCCGTCGTGGTCGTGCTGCTCGTGATCGACATGGTGCGCCGCATCCGCCGGATCAACCACCGCGCGGCGGTCAATGAGCGACTGGATGCCGAAGAGGCCGCCGCCGACGACGACAAGGACTGAATGCTCCCAAATGGGAGCATTCACGCCGTGAAATATCCCATCTGGGATATTTCACCCGTCACCACCCGAGCGGTTCCCGCACGATGAGCAGGATCGCCAGCCAGTGGCACAGGAACGCGATCACGGTGCAGGTGTGGAACAGCTCGTGGAAGCCGAAGCGACCGGGCCACGGGTTGGGGCGCTTGAAGCCGTAGAACAGCGCGCCCGCGGTGTACGAGAGGCCGCCGATGAGCACGAACAGCATCGCGACGGCGTTGAACTGCACCAGGTCGACGGCGTACAGCACCGCCGCCCAGCCGAGTCCGATGTAGAGCGGCACGTATGACCAGCGCGGGGCGTGCACCCAGAAGACCCGGAAGACGATACCGAGCAGCGCGCCCGCCCAGACGGCGATGAGCAGCACGACGCCCTTGCCGAACGGCAGGGCGTTGATCGCGAGCGGCGTGTAGGTGCCGGCGATGAGGATGAAGATGTTCGCGTGGTCGAGCCGACGGAACACCGCTTTGACGCGGGGGCTCCAGTTGAACCGGTGGTAGACCGCCGAAACCCCGAACAACAGGATCGACGACGCCATGAAGATCGCCGCGCTGGCTTTCGCCGCGGCGCCATTGGCGACCACGATGAGCACGATTCCGGCGGCGACGGCGAGCGGCGCGGTGACGGCGTGGATCCAGCCGCGCCAGGTCGGCTTTCCCTCGACATCGGGGTGGTCGATCGCGTCATCGAGGAGCGGGATGTTCGGGATGTCGTCCTCGACCTCGGAGCGCGGTGCAGCCATGGCGTGAGTTTATGACGATGCCGGGCGAAGACCCTGGGAGTGGTCGACTACCTTAGTCAGGTGCCACAACGGAAGGGCTCCTCCGGTCGGGGTCTCTTGTATGGGCTCTACTCGGCCCGGCTGCGCAATCAGCTCAGCGACCTCCCGCGACCCCATCACGTCGCCATGATCATCGATGGCAACCGCCGGTGGGCTCGGGAGCAAGCCCTCGAGACGGCAGCCCACGGGCACCGCGCGGGGGCTGCGAAGATGCGCGAGTTCCTCGGCTGGTGCGACTCCCTCGGCATCCGGATGGTCACCATCTATCTGCTGTCCACCGACAACCTCACGGGTCGCGACGCCGACGAGCTCAAGCAGCTCTTCGAGATCATCGCCGACCTCGCCGACGACCTGTCGCGGGCGGCCGACTGGCGCATCCAGCATGTCGGCACGACCGACGGGTTGCCGCAGTCGCTCACCGATGTGCTGCGCGGAGCCGAAGAGCGCACGGCGGGCAATGGCGGCTTGCACGTCAACCTGGCGATCGGCTACGGCGGGCGGCGGGAGATCGCGGATGCCATGCGCAGCATCGTGCGCAGCCACGGCAAGGGCGGGGGCACGATCGACGATCTCGCCGCGATCCTTACCCCGGAACTGATCGCCGACCACCTCTACACGCAGGGTCAGCCCGATCCCGACCTCATCATCCGCACGTCGGGTGAGCAGCGGCTGTCGGATTTCATGATCTGGCAGAGCGCGCACAGCGAGTTCTACTTCCTCGAATCGCTGGGGCCCGATCTGCGCGAAGTCGATTTTCTGCGCGCCCTGCGCGCCTACGCGACACGGGATCGGAGGTTCGGCGCATGAATCTGTCCGACTACCAGGACCGTTTCGACGAGGAGCCGGGGTATCTCGACTACGCCCGCGTCGCCCCGATGGGCCGCGCCGCGCTCGAGGAGCAGACGGCGCTCAGCAGCGTGCTCGAGCACGCCCGATTCGGCTCGCTCGAGGTGCTGGCGACGCAGCACGACCGGTTGAAGGATGCGGTGGCCGCGCTCGGTGGGTTCCGGCCCGACCAGGTGGTGTTCCAGCCGGGGACCACGCAGGGGCTCATGCACACGATGTTCGGCATCACCGGCGGGGTCGCGCTGGCGCCGACGGAGTTCCCATCGCTGACGTTCGGCGTCACCAGGGCGGCCTCGACTCTCGGGGTGCTCGCCCCGCTCTGGCTCGAGACGGAGGATGGCCGGGTCACCCCGGGCAACCTCCGCGACCAGCTCACCTCATCCGTCGTCGCGGTCGCCGTGAGCTTGGTCGACTACCGCACCGGCTACCTCGTCGACCTCGACGGCATCCGACAGGTGATCGGTGACCGGCTGCTGATCGTGGATGCCGCCCAGGCGTTCGGCGTGGTCGACGCGCCCTTCGAGGTGGCCGACGTCGTCGCCGCAGGCGGGCAGAAGTGGGCACGGGCCGGCGCCGGAACGGGTTTCCTCGCGGTGAGCGACCGCGCCCGCGACCACCTCACCCCGGTCTGGTCGGGACTCGCCGGCGCCGAAGACGGGGGCTACGACGCGGTCACCGACCCGCTGCCCAGTGCCGCCGCGTACCAGATCAGCTACCCCGATCCCATCGCTGCCGGTCGCTTCGCCGCCGCCCTTGAGGAGGTCGCGGCCGTCGGTATCCCGACCCTCCACGCAGAGATCACGCGGAACGTGTCCCGCCTCATCGACCTCGCCGACGAGTACGCACTGCCGGTGGTCTCGCCCCGCGCCGAAGCGGAACGAGCGGGAATCGTCGTGCTCGAGCCGCTGCCCGAACACCTCACGGTGCTCGCCGCGTCGCTGCACAACCACGGCGTCACGGCGACAGTTCGCGACACCTCTGTGCGGCTCTCCGCCCACGCGACCGTCGAGGATGAGACGTTCTCGATGCTGCGCGCAGCCCTCGTGTCGTTCGCCACCACGATTTGAGTTTCAAGCGACTTTCCGTTTTCAGGAATCGGTGTGGCTGGAGTGGCGGATGTATCGGTGTGAGGTCACGAAAGTAGACATCAGCAACTCTGCTTTCACACCTTCCTGAAAACGGCAAGTTGCCCGGCTGGCTCGCTCCACGGCATCCTGAACGTTCACACGCCTGAAACGCGGAGGGGGCGTGTCGAAACGCGCGCGTCACACGCGCGGGGTTAGCTTCGAGACATCAGGCACGGCGCCTGGTCGGAGCGGCCACGTAAGTTCGTTCCGAGTTGAAGTGGCCGCCACGTAACACCAGCCGGGGGAGACATCCCCGGGGATGGAGTGGGAGTGCCCGCGCTCGACAAGCCCCAGCAGAAGTCCACCAACGCGAAGAGCGGAGGTGGAAAACCGAAGCAGGGGGAGCGGACATTCGTTCTCGATACCTCGGTTCTGCTGAGCGATCCCAAGGCCATCTTCCGGTTCGCGGAGCACGCCGTCGTGCTGCCTGTCGTCGTCGTGACCGAACTCGAAGCCAAACGCAACGACCCGGAGATCGGCTACTTCGCGCGGCAAGCGCTCCGCAATCTGGATGAGCTGCGCCGGCAGCACGAGCGGCTCGACTTCCCCATCGCTACTGAAGATGGCGGCAGCCTCCGGGTCGAGTTGAACCACTCGAACCAGTCGGTTCTACCGTCGGGCCTGCAGTTGGGTGACAACGACTCCCGCATCCTCGCCGTCGCGATGAACCTCGCCAACGACGGGCTCGATGTCACCGTCGTGTCGAAAGACCTGCCGATGCGCGTCAAGGCGGCGTCCGTCGGTCTCACGGCCGAGGAGTACAAGGCCGAACTGGCTGTGGATTCCGGCTACACCGGGATGGCGGATGTCGACCTCTCGGCCGAACAGATGGCCGACCTCTACGACAACGAGGCGATCTCGTCGCGGCAGGTCGCCGACCTTCCGATTAACACGAGCCTCGTTGTGCATTCCGAGCGCGGCTCGGCGCTGGGGCGGGTGAGCGGCAAGGGCGAGTTCCGCCTGGTGCGCGGCGATCGGGATGTCTTCGGCCTGCACGGACGCAGCGCCGAACAGCGGCTCGCGATCGACCTGCTGCTCGACCCCGAGATCGGGATCGTCTCGCTTGGCGGTCGTGCGGGCACCGGGAAATCGGCGCTCGCTCTGTGCGCGGGTCTCGAGGCGGTGCTCGAGAAGCAGCAGCACCGCAAGATCATGGTGTTCCGACCCTTGTACGCCGTCGGCGGTCAGGAGCTGGGCTATCTGCCCGGCGACCAGGGGGAGAAGATGAACCCCTGGGGACAGGCGGTGTTCGACACCCTCGGTGCCCTCGTGAGCGAGAACGTGCTCGAAGAGGTGGTGGAGCGCGGCATCCTCGAAGTGCTGCCGCTCACCCACATCCGCGGTCGTTCGTTGCACGACGCCTTCGTGATCGTCGACGAGGCGCAGTCGCTGGAACGCAACGTGTTGCTGACGGTCCTGTCAAGGATCGGCCAGAACTCCCGGGTCGTGCTCACCCACGACGTCGCCCAGCGCGACAACCTCCGGGTCGGACGCCACGATGGGGTGGCGAGCGTCATCGAGACGCTCAAGGGGCATCCGCTGTTTGCCCACATCACCCTCACCCGCTCCGAACGCTCGGCGATCGCCGCGCTCGTCACGGAGATGCTCGAGGGCAACGAGCTGGCGTAGCGCTTTCGCGTGTGCGTCTAGGGCCGGGGAGCCGTCACCGGGGAAGAGTGGCGGCACCCGGCCCGTCCAGTCGCTACCATCGCGCCATGCGACGGATCGGGTGGCAGCTTCCGCTGACCCTGGCGTTCGGGATGCTCGCCTGGGTGGCAATCGGACCGGTCGTCGCCGCCATCCCCGCGATCTACGTCGCGGCGGTCGCGCCGGAGCTGTCGCGGATCGATCTGGCCGAGCATCGGCTGCCGAACCGTCTCGTGGTGCCGGGGCTCGTTGTCGGGCTACTCGCCGCTGCGGGATCGTGGGTCACGACGGGCAACCCGCCGGTCGTGCCACTCGTCGCCTCCGCCGCCTACGGCGGGGCGCTCCTCCTGCTCGCGCTCGGCGGTGGGATGGGGATGGGGGATGTGAAACTCGCCACCGTGCTCGGGCTCGCCTCCCCGACGGTGACGGTCGCGCTCACATCCCCGTTGCTCGCGTTTCTGCTCGGCGGGGTCGTCGCCCTCGTCGTTCTCATCGTGCGTGGGCGAGGCGCCCGCATCCCGTTCGGTCCGTTCCTGCTCGCCGGCTACTTCGGCGCGCTGGTCGTCGCGGCGGTGCTTTAACTCTCGGCAGCGGGGGTGTTCGTCAACGACACGTCGACGAATCCCTCGGATTCCGAGAGTTCGGAACGCAAGACGGCAAGGATGCCGGCCCACCGGAGCAGGAACGCGGGCTCGTCGAGGCGCTTGCGACGCAGCCATCCGGTGACCTCATCGTTGCTCTTGCTGGCGTTGCAGGAGCGGCACGCGGGCACGACGTTTTCGACCGTGTAGCTACCGCCACGGGAGAGCGGCAGAACGCAGTCCTTCTGCAGGGCGATATCGGGATCGCCGCAGTACGCACAGCCGCTCCACGCCGCGCGGATCGCTGCCCACTGTGCGGGCGTCAGGTCGTTGTCGGCGGCGAGGAACCGTCGCCGCCGCTTTCGAGCAGCACGCGCGCGACGCGACCGATCGAGCGTCATGCCGCGAGTATGCCGCGCGCGCCACCCGCGGGTTGAGTGCCGCGCAGCGGTGTATCGAAACCCGGCTCAGCCCGGGCGCGTCATCGACAACACGTCGAGGGCCTTGTCGAGGTCGGCCTCGGTGATCTCGCCGCGCTCGACGAACCCGAGGTCGATCGTCGCTTCGCGCACCGTGAGGCCGTTCTTCACCGAGTGCTTGGCGATCTTCGCGGCGTTCTCGTAGCCGATGAACTTGTTGAGCGGGGTCACGATCGACGGCGACGATTCGGCCATCGCCCGAGCGCGTTCCTCGTTCGCCTCGAGGCCGTCGACGGTTTTGTCGGCGAGCAGAACCGAGCTGTTGGTGAGCAGCCGGATCGACTCCAGCAGCGCCGTGCCCATGACCGGGATGGCGACGTTCAACTCGAAGTTGCCGGTCGCACCGGCCCAGGCGATCGTCGCGTCGTTGCCGATGACCCGCGCGCCGACCATGATGACGGCTTCGGGGATCACCGGGTTGACCTTGCCGGGCATGATCGACGACCCGGGCTGCAGGTCGGGGATCGACAGTTCCGCGAGCCCGGTGTTCGGGCCCGAGCCCATCCAGCGCAGGTCGTTGCAGATCTTGGTGAGCGACACCGCGATCACGCGCAGCGCGCCGGATGCTTCGACGAGCCCGTCACGCGCGCCCTGCGCCTCGAAGTGGTCGAGCGCCTCGGTGATCGGAAGACCCGAGGTCTCGGCGACGACCTCGATCACCCGCGCCGAGAAGCCGGCGGGCGTGTTGATACCGGTGCCGGTCGCGGTGCCGCCGAGCGGAACTTCGGCGACGCGGGGGAGGGCGGACTGGATGCGTTCGATCCCGAGCCGCACCTGGCGCGCGTAGCCGCCGAACTCCTGGCCGAGGGTGACGGGGGTGGCATCCATGAGGTGGGTGCGCCCCGACTTCACGACGCCCTTCCACAGGTCGGCTTTCGCCTCGAGCGCGATCGCGA
>NZ_JANMSQ010000016.1:0-6765 GCF_031389465.1 Pseudolysinimonas sp. | reverse complement strand
CTGGAGCCTCGCCCGGATGCCGGCACTCGACCGCGCCATCGCCCGCATGGCGGCGTGGGAGATTCTGCACAACGACGACGTGCCCGACGGGGTGGCGATCTCGGAAGCCGTCGACTTCGCGACCTCGCTCAGCACCGAAGATTCGTCGGGCTACCTCAACGGCCTACTCGGCGCGATCTCGCGGAACCGCGAACCCTCGTGAGTCGCTATCCGGGCTGACCCTGTAGCATCGACTCGAAACAGACCACCTTTAAGTCCGTCCAGAGAGACGGGGAAGGAGGTCAGGATGACTGCACGCCCCGTGCTGCAGCAGGCTGACATCGATCGCGCGATCACGCGGATCGCCCACGAGATCCTCGAATCGGATCTGGGCGACTCGGCTCTCATCGTTCTCGGCATCCCGACGCGGGGTGTTCTGCTCGCCGAGCGGATCGCCGCAGTGCTCGACAGGCTAGCCCCGGGGCGGGCGAGCGTCGGTGCTCTTGATGTGACGATGTACCGCGACGACCTCCGGTCGAACCCGACCCGCAGCCCCAGTCCGACCCGCTTGCCCGCCGGGGGCATCGATGGCGCGACGGTGGTGCTCGTCGACGACGTGCTCTACTCGGGCAGAACCATCCGCGCCGCCCTCGATGCGCTCACCGCGCACGGGCGTCCCCGCGCGGTGCGGCTCGCCGTGCTCATCGACCGGGGTCACCGGGAGCTGCCGATCCGCCCCGACTTCGTCGGCAAGAACTTGCCGAGCTCGATCACCGAGCGGGTCAACGTGCGACTGACCGAAACCGACGGCGACGACGGGGTCGAGATCGACGGGGGCGAGTCGTGAAGCACCTGCTGAGTACCCGCGACCTCGATCGCGATACCGCGATCGGCATCCTCGATGTCGCCGAAGACATGGCCGACGTCGCCCGGCGTGCCGTGCCCAAGCTGCCGACGCTGCAGGGCCGCACGGTCGCGAACCTGTTCTTCGAAGACTCGACCCGCACGCGCCTGTCGTTCGAGGCCGCGGCGAAGCGACTCTCTGCCGACGTGATCACGCTCAGCGCCAAAGGTTCGAGTGTGCAGAAGGGCGAGGGGCTCAAGGACACCGCGCAGACGATCGCCGCGATGGGGATCGACGCGGTCGTCATCCGCCATCCGGCTTCGGGCGCTGCCCGCGTGCTCGCCGACGGCGGGTGGATCGACGCCGCCATCATCAACGCGGGCGACGGCACCCACGAGCACCCCACCCAGGGGCTTCTGGATGCCTACACGATGCGCAAGACGCGGCACGGCGAGGCGTCCCGGGGCAAGGACCTCGACGGCCTGCGGGTCACGATCGTCGGCGACATCCTGCACTCGCGGGTTGCCCGTTCGAACCTGTGGCTGCTGACCACGCTCGGCGCCGAGGTGACCCTGGTCGCGCCCGTGACGCTGCTGCCGACCGGGGTCGCGACCTGGCCGGCGACGGTGCGACACGACCTCGACGACGCGTTGGGCGAGAAGCCGGATGTCGTGATGATGCTGCGTATCCAGAGCGAACGGATGAACGCGGCCTTCTTCCCCAACGAGCGGGAGTACGCCCGCGAGTGGGGCCTCGACGACGCCCGGTTCGCCGCCTTGCGCCCAGATACGATGGTGATGCACCCCGGCCCGATGATGCGCGGGCTCGAGATCTCTGCAGGCGCTGCCGATTCCGCCCGCTCGCTCGTGCTCGACCAGGTCACGAACGGGGTCTCGATACGAATGGCGGTTCTGTACCTCGTGCTCGCTGGTGGTGCCGCATGAACGTGATGATCAAGGCCGCGACTCTTCCCGACGGGACACGCCGCGATGTCGCCATCCGTGACGGGGTGTTCGTGGATGTCGGCGACGCCAAGGGTGCCACGGTGATCGACGCCGACGGCCTGCAGGCGCTGCCTGGCCTCGTCGATCTCCACACCCACCTGCGCGAGCCGGGCTTCGAGCAGAGCGAGACCGTGCTCACCGGATCCCGCGCTGCCGCGGCCGGCGGCTTCACGGCGGTGCACGCGATGGCGAACACCAGCCCCGTGGCCGACACCGCGGGAGTCGTCGAGCAGGTCGCCTCGCTGGGCGAACAGCACGGCTACGTCACGGTGCGTCCCATCGGCGCCGTGACGATCGGACTCGCGGGGGAGCGGCTCGCCGAAATCGGGGCGATGGCCCGCTCGCGTGCTGCGGTGCGGGTGTTCAGCGACGACGGCAAGTGCGTGCACGACGCACTCCTCATGCGTCGCGCCCTCGAGTACGTCGCGACGTTCGACGGTGTGGTTGCCCAACACGCACAGGAGCCGCGGCTGACCGAAGGCGCCCAGATGAACGAGGGCGCGCTCGCCTCGGAGCTCGGTCTCGCAGGCTGGCCCGCCGTCGCGGAAGAAGCGATCATCGCCCGCGACGTGCTGCTCGCCGAAGCGGTCGGCGCTCGGCTGCACGTGTGCCACGTGTCGACGGCCGGCAGCGTCGAGGTCGTGCGCTGGGCGAAGGCCCGGGGCATCACGGTCACCGCCGAGGTCACGCCGCATCACCTGCTGCTCACCGAGGATCTCGCCGAGAGCTACGACGCCCGGTACAAGGTCAACCCACCGCTGCGCCGCTCTGAGGATGTCGACGCGCTGCGCGCGGCTCTCGCCGACGGAACCATCGACATCGTCGCGACCGACCACGCCCCCCACCCGGTCGAGACGAAAGAAGCAGCCTGGGCCGAAGCCTCCTTCGGGATGGTCGGGCTCGAGAGCGCGCTCAGCGTCGTGCAGGCCGCGATGGTCGACACCGGACTGCTCGACTGGGCAGCCGTCGCCCGGGTGCTGTCGGCCGCGCCGGCCGCGATCGGACGACTCGACGGCTACGACACCCCGTTCGCGGTCGGCGCCCCCGCACACCTCACGCTCGTCGATCCGGCTGCTCGGCGCACGTTCGCGGTGGAACACCTCCACGGGCGCAGTGTCAACTCGCCCTACCTCGGGGTCGAGTTGCCCGGTCGGGTGGTCGCGACCGTGCACCGCGGAGTACCGACGGTGCTCGACGGCGAACTTCGCGAACCGGAGGAGGTCGCTCGTGGATAGGGTCACCCCCACCGTGGTCATCCTCGGGATCGTTCTGCTCGTCTTCGTGGGTCTCGCCCTCGGCTGGCGCGCACGTCGCAGTCGTCAAGCCGCACTGCCCGCCCTCGAGGTGCCTCCCGCCACGCTCGGCGCTCCGCTTGCCGTCGATGACGGCTTCTACGTCGCCACGACCCACGCTGAAGCTCCGACCGACAGGATCGCGGTTCGCGGGCTCGGCTTCCGGGCTCGTGCGGGGGTCGCCGTGCATCCCGAAGGGGTCGTGCTGAGCATCGCCGGCCGACCGGATGTCTTCATCCCGACATCCGCGATCGTCGGCGTGGGCCGCGCGACCTGGACGATCGACCGCGTCGTCGGCAAGGACGGCCTCGTGTTCGTCCGGTGGACCTACGGCGGCACCGACGTCGACACTAATCTGCGCGTCGCCGAACCCGCCTCTCTGGTGGCTGCCCTCCAGACGATCGCGCCGGCTGTGAAGGAGTCAGCATGACATCCCCCGACTTGGCCGTGCTCGTGCTCGAAGACGGCACCCGCTACCAGGGCCGTGCCTACGGCGCCCGCGGCCGCACGCTCGGTGAAGCGGTCTTCGCGACCGGCATGACCGGCTACCAGGAGACCCTCACCGACCCGTCGTACGCCGGGCAGATCGTCGTGCAGACGGCGCCGCACATCGGCAACACCGGGATGAACGACGAGGACCCCGAGTCGCGTCGCATCTGGGTGGCCGGGTACGTCGTACGCGACCCGTCCCGCGTGGTCAGCAACTTCCGCGCGAAGCGGTCGCTCGACAGCGAACTCGCCGACACCGGGATCGTCGGTATCTCCGGAATCGACACCCGCGCGATCACCCGGCGGCTGCGCGACTCGGGCGCGATGCGAGCGGGCGTCTTCTCCGGCCCGGATGCCGCCCTCACCGCCGACGAGCAGCTCGCGATCGTGCGTGCCGCACCGTCGATGACCGGGCGCAACCTGTCGGCCGAAGTCTCGGTCACCGAAGCCACGGTCACACCGGCCGTTGGCGAACGGATCGGAAACCTCGCCATTCTCGACCTGGGCATCAAGCAGTCCACCGTCGACAACCTCGCCGCCCGTGGGTTCGAGGTGCACGTGTTGCCACAAAGTGTGACCCTCGAGCAGGTACTTGCCATCGACCCGGTCGCCGCGTTCTACAGCAACGGACCCGGCGACCCGGAGGCATCCGACGCCCACGTCGCGCTGTTGCGCGAACTGCTCGACCGCAAGCTGCCGTTCTTCGGCATCTGCTTCGGAAACCAGCTGCTCGGTCGCGCCCTCGGCTTCGGCACCTACAAGTTGCCGTTCGGCCATCGCGGCATCAATCAACCGGTGCTCGACAAGACCACCGGCAAGGTCGAGATCACGGCGCACAACCACGGCTTCGCGGTCGATGCCCCGCTCGACGGGCCGGTCGACAGCCCGAACGGCTACGGCAAGGTCGAGGTGAGTCACGTGGGCCTCAACGACCAGGTGGTCGAAGGGTTGCGGGCGCTCGACATCCCGGCGTTCTCGGTGCAGTACCACCCCGAAGCGGCGGCCGGCCCGCACGACGCCAACTACTTGTTCGATCGGTTCGCCGACCTCGTGCGCGAGCACGCGGCCGGCGGGTTGAGTGCCGGCGGAGCCGGTGTATCGAAACCCAGCGACGGAGACTCCGAGTAATGCCGAAGCGTTCAGACATTCACTCGGTTCTCGTCATCGGCTCGGGCCCGATTGTCATCGGTCAGGCTGCCGAGTTCGACTACTCGGGTACGCAGGCGTGCCGGGTGCTGCGCGAAGAGGGCATCCGGGTGATTCTCGTGAACCCGAACCCGGCGACGATCATGACCGACCCCGACTTCGCCGATGCGACCTACATCGAGCCCATTACGAGCGAAGCGCTCGAGGCGATCATCAAGCAGGAGAAGCCGGATGCGATCCTGCCGACCCTGGGCGGCCAGACGGCGCTCAACGCGGCGATCGCGCTCGACGAGGAGGGCATCCTCGCGAAGTACGGCGTCGAGCTGATCGGCGCGAAGGTCGACGCCATCAAGAAGGGCGAAGACCGTCAGCTCTTCAAGGAGCTGGTGCTCGAATCGGGCGCAGATGTCGCCCGCAGCCACATCGTGCACACGGTCGGCGAAGCCGTGGATGCCGCCGACGATCTCGGCTATCCGCTCGTCGTGCGGCCGTCGTTCACGATGGGCGGCCTCGGCTCGGGCTTCGCGTACACGCGGGCTGACCTCGTGCGCATGGTCGGCGACGGCCTGCACCAGTCGCCGACCACGGAGGTGCTGCTCGAGGAGTCGATCACCGGTTGGAAGGAGTACGAGCTCGAACTGATGCGCGACACCGCCGACAACACCGTCGTGGTCTGTTCGATCGAGAATGTCGACCCGGTCGGCGTGCACACCGGTGACTCCATCACCGTCGCCCCGGCGCTCACCCTCACGGATCGCGAGTACCAGAACCTGCGTGACATCGGGATCGACATCATCCGCCGGGTGGGCGTCGACACCGGGGGCTGCAACATCCAGTTCGCGGTCGAACCGAACACCGGACGGGTCATCGTCATCGAGATGAACCCGCGGGTGTCGCGCTCAAGCGCGCTCGCGTCGAAGGCGACCGGATTCCCGATCGCGAAGATCGCCGCGAAACTGGCGATCGGCTACCGGCTCGACGAGATCCCGAACGACATCACCAAGGTGACGCCGGCATCTTTCGAGCCGACCCTCGACTATGTCGTCGTGAAGGTTCCGCGATTCGCGTTCGAGAAGTTCCCGTCGGCGGATGCCACGCTCACGACGACGATGAAGAGCGTCGGTGAGGCGATGGCGATCGGTCGCAACTACTCGACCGCGTTGCAGAAGGCGTTGCGCAGCCTGGAGAAGCGGGGGAGCAGCTTCCACTGGGGTCACGAGCCGCGCTCGAAGGCCGAACTGCTCGAGGTGTCCCGCATCCCGACCGACGGCCGCATCGTCACGCTGCAGCAGGCGCTGCGCAAGGGCGCGACGATCGATGAGGCCTTCGAGGCCACCAAGATCGACCCCTGGTTCCTCGACCAGATCGTGCTCATCAACGAGGTCGCTGACGAGATCGCGGGGTCGCTGCGCTTCGACGCCGCCCTCCTGCGGCTCGCGAAAGATCACGGCTTCTCCGACATCCAGATCGCCGAGCTGCGCGAACTCACCGAGGCTGAGGTGCGCAATGCGCGCTGGCAGTTCGGGGTGCGCCCGGTCTTCAAGACGGTCGACACCTGCGCAGGGGAGTTTCCGGCGCTTACGCCGTATCACTACTCCTCATACGACCTCGAGACAGAGGTGGCACCCTCCGACGCGCGCAAGGTCGTCATCCTCGGCTCCGGCCCGAACCGTATCGGCCAGGGTGTCGAGTTCGACTACTCGTGCGTGCATGCCTCGTTCGCCCTGCACGACGCGGGCTTCGAGACGATCATGATCAACTGCAACCCCGAGACGGTGTCGACCGACTACGACACCTCCGACCGGCTGTACTTCGAGCCGCTCACTCTCGAAGACGTGCTCGAGGTGATCCACGCCGAATCCCAGTCGGGTGAACTCGTGGGCGTCATCGTGCAGCTCGGCGGCCAGACGGCTCTCGGACTCGCGAAGGGCCTCGAAGCCGCGGGAGTACCGATCCTGGGCACCACCCCGAGCGCGATCGACCTCGCCGAGGAACGCGGGCTGTTCTCGGG
>NZ_JANMSQ010000164.1:0-4594 GCF_031389465.1 Pseudolysinimonas sp. | reverse complement strand
CGGTCGCCCGGTGACCTTTGGCTGGGGGCCGCGCTTCCTGCACTCGACCGGTCAGTACCACAAGGGTGGCCCCGCGTTCGGCACCTTCCTGCAGATCCTTGGCTCGGGCACGGCCGACCTCGAGATTCCCGAGCGGCCGTTCACGTTCGGGCAGCTGATCACAGCACAGGCGGCCGGCGACGCGAGCGTGCTCGCCGACAAGGGCCGACCCGTGCTCACCCTCACTCTCGGCGACGTCCGTGGCGATGCAGAGAGGTTGCGGGAGTTCGCGACGCGATGACCGTTCCGATCTCTGCGGACTCTAACCCGCTGCGGGTTCCGTCCGACCGACGACTCAACCGGATCGCCGGGCCGAGCGCACTCGTCATCTTCGGCGTGACGGGTGACCTGTCGCGCAAGAAGCTCATGCCTGCCGTGTACGACTTGGCGAACCGCGGCCTCCTGCCACCCGGATTCGGCCTCGTCGGATTCGCTCGTCGCGACTGGACCGACGAAGATTTCGAGCAGGTCGTGCTCGAAGCAGTCAAGAAGTACGCGCGCACGCCCTTCGACGAGGCGGTCTGGCTCCAGCTTCGGCAAGGGATCCGGTTCGTCGTCGGAGAGTTCGATGATGACGCCGCCTTCGACCGATTGACCGAGACGCTCGCTGCGCTCGACGCAGAGCGGGGCACGATGGGGAACCACGCGTTCTACCTGTCGATTCCCCCCAAGTCGTTCCCGCTCGTGACGGAGCAGTTGCGACGGTCGGGCCTCGCCGAGCAGAAGGCTGGCTGCTGGAGACGCGTCGTCATCGAGAAGCCGTTCGGCTCCGACCTCACCACGGCGCGCGAGCTCAACGACGTCGTCGAAAGCGTCTTTCCGCCCGACAGCGTCTTTCGCATCGACCACTATCTCGGCAAAGAGACGGTGCAGAACATCCTGGCGTTGCGGTTCGCCAACCAGCTCTACGAACCGATCTGGAACGAGCGCTACGTCGACCACGTTCAGATCACGATGGCGGAAGACATCGGCGTTGGCGGACGGGCCGGGTACTACGACGGCATCGGCGCGGCACGGGACGTCATCCAGAACCACTTGTTGCAACTCTTCGCCCTCACCGCGATGGAGGAGCCGGTCTCGTTCGACGCGGGCGACCTCCGCACCGAAAAGGAAAAGGTGCTCTCGGCCGTGCACCTGCCGAAAGATCTCTCGCTGGTGAGCGCACGCGGGCAATACGCCGGCGGCTGGCAGGGCGGCGAGCGGGTGCTCGGCTTCCTCGAGGAAGACGGGATGAGCCCGACCTCGCAGACCGAGACCTACGCGGCCCTACGTCTCGACGTCAACACCCGTCGCTGGTCGGGTGTGCCGTTCTACCTGCGCGCGGGCAAGCGCCTCGGGCGACGGGTCACCGAGATCGCGGTCGTCTTCAAGCGCGCGCCGCAGTACTTGTTCGCCGAAAGCCAGACCTCGGCGCTTGGTCAGAACGCACTCGTCATCCGCGTGCAGCCCGACGAGGGCGTCACGATCCGGTTCGGGTCGAAAGTGCCAGGGGCCGGAATGCAGGTGCGTGACGTCACCATGGACTTCGGCTACGGCCACGCCTTCACGGAGGCGAGCCCCGAAGCGTACGAGCGACTCATTCTCGACGTGTTGCTCGGCGATCCCCCGCTCTTTCCACGTCACGAAGAGGTCGAACTCTCGTGGAAGATCCTCGACCCGATCGAGGAGTACTGGGCGGAGCAGGGCGGTCCGCTTGAGCAGTACCGCCCGGGCACCTGGGGCCCGACGGCGGCCGATGAACTGCTCGCACGCCACGGACACACCTGGAGGCGCCCGTGATCGTCGATCTGCCGGACACGACGGTGAGTGCCGTGTCGAAGGCCCTCGTCAGGGTGCGCGAAGAGGGCGGCGCCGTGGCGCTCGGGCGGGTTCTCACCCTCGTCATCTCCAGCGCCGGACGCACTGACGAAGCCGCGATCGAGGCCGCGAACGACGCCTCGCGCGAACACCCGATGCGCGTGATCGTGCTCAGCACCGCCCCTGACGCCGAGACCCGGCTGGATGCCGAGATCCGGGTTGGCGGGGATGCCGGCGCGAGCGAGGTTGTCGTTCTCCACGCCAGTGGCGAGACCACGACCGACCCCGAGAGCCTGGTGACCGGTCTTCTGCTGCCTGACGCGCCCGTCGTCGTCTGGTGGCCGGGCGAGGCGCCACCCGACCCGCACGCGTCGCCTCTTGGTCGGATCGGAACGCGGCGCATCACCGATGCCGCGGCCGCCGCCGACCCGGTCGACGCGCTTCTGCGTCTCGGCGCGCACTACACCCCCGGCGACACCGACTTCGCGTGGACCCGGTTGACGCTGTGGCGTGCGCAACTCGCGGCGGTGCTCGATCAGCCTCCGTACGAAGCGGTGACCGGGGTGTCTGTCGTGGGCTCGTCCGACTCACCGTCGACGGAGTTGCTTGCCCAGTGGCTCGGTCTGCAATTGCAGACCGAGGTCGAACTCGACATCAAGAAGCCGGGAGACGGGCCGAGCGGCATTCACAGCGTCCGGCTCGACCGCGCCTCGGGGTCGGTCGTGCTGTCGCGCGACGAGGGCGGCGTGGCCACGCTCACGCAGCCGAACCAGCCGACCCACGACATCGCGCTCCCCCGCCGCAGTCTGCGGGACTGCCTCGCCGAAGAGTTGCGTAGGCTCGATCCTGACGAGCTGTTCGGCGACGTCGTGAGACAGGAAGGCCCCACTCGATGACGAGCGAACGGCGGGTGCTGGTCCACCCGGACGCGGCGAGCCTTGAGGCAAGCGTCGCAGCCCGGTTCCTCACGAAGGTGATCGACCTGCTCGACGAACATGAGAGCATCGACGTGTGCCTGACCGGCGGCTCAACCGGGATCGCCGTGCTCGCTGCGGTTGCCCAGAATCCGGCGCGTGAAGGCATCGATTGGTCACGGGTCGCCTTCTGGTGGGGTGACGAGCGCTACCTCCCCCACGGTGACGCTGACCGCAACGAGACGCAAGCTCGGGCTGCTCTGCTCGACCACCTCGTGCTTCCGCCAGAGAACCTGCACCCGTTCCCGGCACCGGGAGACTACGCGACGATCAACGAAGCTGCCGATGCCTACGCGACCGAACTGGGCGACACGGTCTTCGACATCACCTTCCTCGGGGTCGGACCCGACGGCCACGTGGCGTCGCTCTTTCCCGACCACGAGACCGTGCGGGAGTCGGTCAAGAAGGTCGTCGCCGAGACCAACTCACCCAAGCCCCCGCCGGAGCGGTTGTCGCTGACTCTTCCGGTCATCAACGCGTCTGAACGGATCTGGATCGTGCTCGCGGGCGCGGACAAGGCGGGCGCGCTGGGCCTCGCGCTCGCCGACGCCAACGTCGCGTCTGTACCCGTCGCCGGGGTGCGTGGTCGCAAGCGCACGGTCTTCTTCGTCGACCAGGATGCCGCTGCCGAAGTCCCTGAGGGACTGATCGACCGTGAACGGTACTGGACCTCGCACGACGAGGGCTAGCCGCTCTCCGTCGGCTCGCTGAGTGGGCCTTAGGCCGTCGCGCCTCCGCGCCTGGAGCGAAGCTGATCGAGCGCCTCATCGAGCAGCTGAGCAGCCTCGGCATCGCTGCGCCGCTCCTTCACGTAGGCGAGGTGCGTCTTGTAGGGCTCGGTCTTCGCGAGCTGCGGAGGGTTGTCCTTGTCACGACCGGCCGGCAGTCCCGTCTGTGGGCTGTCGATGACTTCGGGGATCTCCTCGTCGGGGAGGTTCGCGGCGAAGTGACGCACGATCTCGTTGCCGGCTGCATCCCAATAAGAAACCGAGATGCGATCCGCGTGGTACCCGCGATCCTGCTCGCCCATGGGACCTGAACCGACTCGCGAGCCACGGATTGCGCTGCCACCAGATGCCACGACGTGCTCCTTAGCCCGAGAAACTTGACGATCGTCTCCGGCGTCAGCCGGAGAACTTGACGATGAGCCCCAACACCACGATGCTCGCGACCCACAGCAGGGCGAGGATCACGGTGATGCGGTTGAGGTTGCGCTCGGCCACCCCGGACGCGCCGAGGTTGGAGCTGGTGCCGCCGCCGAACATGTCGGAGAGGCCTCCGCCGCGACCGCGGTGCAACAGGATGAGCAGGGTCAACAGGAGGCTCGTGATGCCGAGCAGCACCTGGACGATGGTCTGGAGAACGAACATAACCGGCCTAGTCTACGTCCCACAACGTCTATGGTTCGTCACTTACGTGCCGACATGCTTCTGAAAACGCACGATGCTGGCGAATTCTTCGAGCAGGAGGCTCGCACCCCCGACGAGGGCTCCATCGACATCCGCCTCGCGCATGAAGCCGGCGATGTTCGAGGCTTTCACGCTGCCGCCGTACAGGATGCGGGTGGCCCCGGCGACGTCGTCACCGAGTACCTCGGCGATGACCCCGCGCAGGGCAGCGCACACCTGTTGGGCCTGTTCGCTCGTCGCGGCAAGGCCGGAGCCGATCGCCCAGACGGGTTCGTAGGCGAGACGGCGGACGATCTCGAACAGCACGGCCCGAGCGCCGTCCCGGTCGGCCAACTGCGGGTCGCGCTCGAGGGTGTCGCGAAGGGTTTCGAGATC
>NZ_JANMSQ010000083.1:0-17488 GCF_031389465.1 Pseudolysinimonas sp. | reverse complement strand
CCAGATCAGGTCGTACAGCTTGAATTCGTTTCCGCGCAGCACACTCGAGAGCTCGGACGGTGTGCGGAACACCTCTCCCGACGGGCGGATCGCCTCGTGCGCTTCCTGTGCGTTCTTGTTCTTGCCGGTGTAGACGCGCGGCTTCTCGGGAACCGTCTCGGCGCCGTAAAGCTCCGCGGCCTGGCTGCGCGCGGCATCCGTCGCCTGCTGCGACAGGTTCGGCGAGTCGGTGCGCATATAGGTGATGTGCCCGTTCTCGTAGAGTCCCTGCGCGACGCTCATCGTCTGGCGGGCCGAGAACCGGAGCTTGCGCGCGGCCTCCTGCTGGAGGGTGCTCGTCGTGAACGGGGCCGCGGGGCGGCGCGTGTAGGGCTTGGTCTCGAGATTGGTGACCGTAAAGGATGCCGTGTCGGCTCGCAGCGCGGTCGCCAGCTTCTCGGCGGCCGCCTCATCGAGCACGGCGACGTCGCCAGTGAGCTCACCTTTGTCGTCGAAGTCGCGACCGCTCGCGACGCGTTTGCCGTCGAGGCGGGCGAGTCGGGCCTGGAAGGACTCGGAACCCTGCCCGAGTTCGGCGGTGAGGTCCCAGTAGACAGCGGAGACGAAGGCGAGCCGCTCACGCTCGCGGTCGACGACGAGCCGGGTCGCGGCGGACTGCACGCGACCGGCCGACAGCCCCGGGCCGACCTTGCGCCACAGCACCGGGCTGATCTCGAACCCGTAGAGACGGTCGAGGATGCGGCGAGTCTCTTGCGCATCGACGAGCGCGGTGTCGATGTCGCGGGTGTTCTCCTGCGCCCGCTGGATCGCCTCTTTGGTGATCTCGTGGAATACCATGCGCTTCACGGGAACCTTGGGCTTCAGCTCTTCGAGCAGGTGCCAGGCGATGGCTTCGCCTTCGCGGTCTTCATCAGTCGCGAGGTAGAGCTCGTCGGCGCCCTTGAGCGCCTTCTTGAGCTCGGCGACCGTACGCTTCTTCTCTTCGCTCACCACGTAATAGGGAGCGAAACCGTTTTCGACGTCGATCGAGAACTTGCCGAGCGAGCCCTTCTTCAGCTCCGGCGGGAGGTTTTTCGGCTCGATCAGATCGCGGATGTGGCCCACCGAAGCGAGCACCTCATAGCCGTCGCCGAGGTACTGGCCGATGGTCTTCGCCTTCGCGGGGCTCTCGACGATGACCAGCTTGTGGCCGGCGGACTTCGACTCGGGCACTGTTCTCCTTCTATCCGGAGCACACCATACACACACTTTTGTGCCGCGAGCCCGGGCCGCGTGTCGGGCGTCATCGTGGCGTCAGCGTGGCGGACCGGCTCGCGCCTCGGCGGTGACGAGCACCCCTCCGACTCGTGCCGACACCGAAACCGTCGCCACGACACCCTCCACCTCGCACGCCACCATGGTCGCTCCGTGGGCGTCGACGACCCGCGCGGCCTGTTCGCACGGGATGCCGGAATGGATGCCGAGCGCCGTATCGGCGGCGGCGAGCGCCCCAGCATCCGCGGCCGCGATCACCCGCTGCCGCTGCGCCAGAGCGGCGCCGACACCGACCGCGGCGAGGGTGAGCACGGCGAGCATCGCGAGCAGGGCAAGGGCCAGCACGCCCCCGGAACCCCTCTCTTCTCGAAGCGTCATCGAGCGTCGTCCAACGCGCAGGCATCCGCACGGGCTCGCAACCCGAGAAGCGCTGCCGCCCCCGCGGGCGCGACCTCGACGCGCACGCAGCGAAGGTCGCCGTCGACCCAGCTACTCAGGGACGCACCGGCGACCTGACGCTCGAGCCGTGCCGCGACCGCCGCCGCGGAGTCTCCGCGACCGAGCCCGCGCGCGGCGTCGGCCGCGGCATCCTGAGCGCGTACCTGCAGACCGACCACCTGCACGCCGCCGAGCAGCAGGGCGACGACGCCGAGCACCGCGGGGAACGCGAGTGCGAACTCCGCCGTCGCGCTGCCCCGGTCGGCGACGAATCGCAACCGCCGCCGCGTCATCCCGCCGAGTTCAGGGCGCGCTGCACGAGGTCGGTCAGGATCGCCTGCACCTCGCCCGAACGCAGGATCACCACGAGCAGCCCGGCGAAGCCGACGGCCGCCATGATGACGATCGCGTACTCCGCGGTTGCCGCCCCTCGATCGTCGCGAAGCCTCTCGAACATCCGCTGCCACATCTGTTGCATCGCGTACCTCCTATCTCTCCGCATTCGGAGCTTGGGGCACGAGCACCTTCAGTCTCACCGGTTCGCGACTGGCGCGGCACGAAGCCAACCCCGGAGGCCGCATGTCCGGCCCGCCCGCAGCTGGGGAGGACGGCAGCGTGACTCCGCGATCCGGGACGGCACTAGAGCGCCGCGAGGGTCGAGCCGATCATCGCCAGCAGAAGAGGAGCGACGCCGAGAGCAACGAACGCCGGTAGCACGCACAGGCCGAGCGGGAGCAACAGCCGAGTGCCGAGGGCAGCGATCCGCATTCGCACGTCGGCCTGGGCCTCCCGCCGCGCCTCTCGCGCTTCCGCTCGCAGCAGCGCTGCCACCGGCACCCCGGCTCGTTGCGCAAACGCGATCGCCGGTGCCGCGGTGTCGTCGCGCGGCAGCCCCGCCTCGGCGAGCGCTTCCGCGACCCGGTCGAGAGCCGCCGATGCAGGCGCTCCCCCCGACACGGCGACGGCGACGAGCTCGCAGCCGAGGCCCGGTGTGGGATCCGCCTCCCGCGCCCGGGCGACGAGCCGCCGCGTCCACCGTCGCGCGACGAGCAGCAGCCCGCCCCCGGCGACGAGGCAGAACCAGCCCGGCGGGGTCGTCGCGAGCACGCCGAGAGTGTCGACACCGAGCAACGCGCCGCCGAACAGGCCGAGCACCGGCAGCGCGAGCACGACGCGACTCGTTGCCAGCGGACCGGCGAGCGCGATCTCGACCTCGCGGCGGGCGTCGTCGGTCGCGACGAGCACCTCGCCGAGGCGGGCAAGGGTCGCGGCGAGCGGAGCCCCCGCGTCGGTTGCCACCCGCCAGGCCGCGGCGACACACGCCCAATCGGATGCCGCCGCGGCATCCCGGGTCGCCTCGAGGATCGCGGCGGGCAGCCGGTCGGCGCCGCCCACCTCGGCCACCCGAGCCGCGACGGGGTCGGTCGCGCCGAGCTGCCGCCACGCGGTGAGCGGCGGCAATCCCGCTTCGAGCAGCACCGAGAGTCGCAGCACGGCAACCGCAGGAGTCGACGCCGTCACGTGCGCACCTCTAACCGACCCCGACGATCGAGCCCGAGCCGCCCGAGCGCCGCGAGCCGCCGACCCTCGGGGCCGCGCTCGACGTGCAGCACGACATCGAGCGCGCTGACAGCCTGGCGCGCGACGGCGTCGGGCGACATCCCGGCGAGCGCCCCGAGCGCTTCGAGCCGCGCGGGAACGTCGGCGAGCGAGTTGGCATGCAGGGTGCCTGCCCCACCGTCGTGCCCGGTGTTGAGCGCGGCGAGCAGTTCGCGCAGCTCCGGCCCGCGGCATTCGCCCACCACGAGACGGTCGGGGCGCATCCGCAGGGCTTCGCGCACGAGGCGATCGAGCCCGATGCCGCCCGCCCCCTCGAGATTCGCCTGCCGCGCCTCAAGAGACACGACGTGCGGATGCGCGATCCGCAGCTCGGCGACATCTTCGAGCACCACGATCCGCTCGTGCGGCGGGGCGGCGGCGAGCAGCGCGGCGAGGAACGTCGTCTTGCCGCTGCCGCCCGCTCCCGTCACGAGCAAGTTGGCCCGCCGCGCGACGAGCTGGCGGATGCGCCCCACCGGCGCCGCTACGAAGAACCCCGCGGCGCCGAGATCGTCGAGCCCCGGCCGCTCTTCCGCAGGCAGTCGCACCGACACCAGCGCGGCACCTCTCGAGACCGGTGGGAGCACGGCGTGCACGCGCACCCCGTCACCCAGCCGCACGTCGACCGCCGGCGCCGCCTCATCGATGTGTCGTCCGCCGAGCGCGACCAGCCGCACCGCGAGCTCCCGTGCCGCCGCCGCGGGCACCCGCACCCCTTCGATGACGGCCGCACCGGAACCCCGATCGGCCCACACCGTGCCGTCACCATTGAGGAAGACATCCGTCACCCCACGCTCCGCCACGACCGCCGCGAGCGGGCCGAACTCCGCCGACGCGACACCTCGCGCCACCCCGCTCCCTCGGGCGACGAAGGCTGTCATCCCCCGATGATTCGCCGCCGAGGGTCCGCACCCCCAGTTCGGGACGCCCGAAGGTGCAGAAGCCCACGAGCCGACGAGCGGGGAGGACGCGTCGCTGGGGTACGGGATGTACCCCGTTTGCCCCGACGGCTCGCTGGCTCAGCGGTCGAACGCCTCACGAGCCTGCATCGCCGGACCAGCGTCGAAAACCAGTCGTTAACAGGAGAGGGGCGGCGCCCATTGGGGGGAACGGGCGCCGCCACAGCGACGTTGGATTGGGGGGAATCGCGCACGTCGCGAGCCGAGATTGCGCTCGGATGGTCCCGAGTGTACTCCAAATGGAGGACACCGCAATGGGGAGATTGATCACAGTTGCCCGAGAACGCGCAAGGGTTGAACCACCCCCTATCCGGGGCACGGCCGCGCGGCCCCGAGAGTGCCCTGTCACGCGACGCAACGCGGCCCTGGCGAGCGCGGGGAGGCTGGCTAGGATCGACACCGGACCCTGTAGCGGGAGCCCGGCACCGCAGCCCGGCCGGTCGTTGAGGACGAAGAACTCGGTTCCCGCAGAAAGGCCTGGCCTCATGAACTCGATCGACAACCTCCTCCACGAGGACCGTCGGTTCCCGCCGACACCCGAGTTCACGGCGGCCGCGATCGCACAGCCCGAGTTGTACGAGGCGGCGGCATCCGATCGCCTTGCGTTCTGGGCCGACCAGTCACGCCGACTGCTGCACTGGCACGAGCCATTCACGTCGACCCTCGACTGGTCGAACGCCCCGGTCGTCCGCTGGTTCGGTGACGGCAAACTCAACGTCGCGTACAACTGCCTCGACCGACACGTGCTCGCGGGTCACGGCGACCGGGTCGCGTACCACTGGGAGGGCGAACCGGGAGACACCCGCGCCGTCACCTACGCGGAACTCACCACCGAGGTGAAGCGGGCCGCGAACGCGCTCGCCGCCCTCGGAATCGGGCACGGCGACCGGGTTGCGATCTACCTGCCCAACATCCCGGAGGCCGTCGTCGCGATGCTTGCGGTCGCGCGGCTCGGCGCCATCCACTCGGTCGTCTTCGGCGGCTTCAGCGCCGAGTCTCTTCGCGCCCGCATCGACGACGCGCAGGCGAAACTCGTCATCACCGCCGACGGTGGCTGGCGCAAAGGCAAGGTGTTTCCGCTCAAACCGACGGTGGATGCCGCGGTGGCGGGTGACTCGCCGGTCGAGCACGTGCTCGTGGTTCGCCGCGGCGAAAACGCGGTCGACTGGTCCGAGAAGGATGTCTGGTGGCACGACGCCGTCGGAACCGCGAGTGACCAGCACGAGGCCGAAGCGTTCGACTCCGAGAACCCGCTGTTCATCCTCTACACCTCCGGCACCACCGGAAAGCCGAAAGGCATCCTGCACACCTCCGGCGGCTACCTCACCCAGGCCGCCTTCACGCACGAGAACGTCTTCGACCTGCACCCCGAGACGGATGTCTACTGGTGCACCGCCGACGTCGGCTGGATCACCGGCCACAGCTACTCGGTTTACGGGCCCCTCGCCAACGGGGCGACGTCGGTGATGTACGAAGGAACCCCCGACACTCCGCATCCCGGCCGCTGGTGGGAGCTGATCGAAAAGTACAAGGTCTCGATCTTCTACACGGCACCCACCGCCATCCGCTCGTTCATGAAGTTGGGCGGCGCGATTCCCGCGAAATTCGACCTCACGTCGTTGCGCGTGCTCGGCAGCGTCGGGGAGCCCATCAATCCCGAAGCTTGGGTCTGGTACCGCGACATCATCGGCGGCGGGCGCACCCCCATCGTCGACACCTGGTGGCAGACCGAAACCGGTGCGATCATGGTGGCGGCGCTGCCCGGCATCACGACGCTCAAGCCCGGTTCGGCGCAGGTGCCGATCCCCGGCATCTCGATCGCCGTCGTCGACGATGACGGCACCCCCGTCGGTCGCGACGAGGGCGGGTTGCTCGTCGTCACCGAGCCGTGGCCGTCGATGCTGCGCGGCATCTGGGGCGACATGGACCGCTACGCGGAGACGTACTGGTCGAAGTTCGAATCCCAGGGGTACTACTTCGCCGGCGACGGCGCCCGATTCGACCACGACGGCGACCTCTGGCTGCTCGGCCGGGTCGACGACGTCATGAACGTCTCGGGCCACCGGCTCTCGACCGCCGAGATCGAATCGGCACTCGTCGGGCACTCCGCGGTCGCCGAAGCCGCCGTCGTCGGCGCCCACGACGAAACCACGGGTCAAGCCGTGGTGGCGTTCGTGATCCTGCGCTCCGAATACGCGGAGCTCGAGGATGCCTCTGCCGTGTTGCGTGCGCATGTCGCGACGGCGATCGGAGCGATCGCCCGCCCCCGGGAGCTCTACGTCGTCGCGGAACTTCCGAAAACCCGGTCGGGCAAGATCATGCGCCGCCTCCTCCGCGACGTCGCGGAGGGCCGCGACATCGGCGACACCACAACCCTCGCTGATGCCTCGGTGATGTCGATCATCGCGGCCAAGTACGCCTCGACGCCCAAGTCCGACGACTGAAACGCTATTTGCCCGACTTTGTCCCCTATTTCGCCGCCGAAGGGACAAAGTTGGGCAAACAGCCTCTGAACTAGGCGAATTCGAGGATCAGCTCGAGCTCCACGGGGGAGTCGAGCGGCAGTTCCGAGACGCCGACGGCGCTGCGGGCGTGGCGCCCGGCCTCGCCGAAGACTTCACCGAGAAGCTCCGAGCCGCCGTTGGCGACGCCAGGCTGGCCGGTGAATCCGGGGGCCGAGTTGACGAAGACGACGGCTTTCACGACGCGGGTGACCCGGTCGAGCGACCCGATCGCTTCGGCGGCGGCGGCCAGGGCGTTGAGGGCGCAGCGCCGCGCGAGGGCCGCGGCTTCCTCGGGGGTGACGGCATCCCCGACTTTGCCGGTCGCGAGCAGCGCCCCATCGACGAACGGCAGTTGGCCTGCCGTGAAAACGAGGTTGCCCGTCACGACGGCGGGAACGTAGGCGGCAACGGGCTTCGTGACGGCAGGCAGCTCGAGCCCGAGTTCCGCGAGCCGGGCGGCGATGACACTCACTCGGCACCGCCCGCGAGGGGACGCTTGAGGTAGGCGACGAGGCCACCCTCGGGGCCGGTGACGATCTGCACGAGCTCCCAACCCTGCAATCCCCAGGTGTTCAGAATCGCGGTCGTGTTGTGGATGAGGAGGGGCGTCGTGACGTATTCCCAGTTGGGCATTCCCAAGGCTTCCATTCAGGTTCGGGCCGTAACCCATCGCGTATCCTCAGCCTATGCCCGCCCAGAAATCGACGGCCACCAGTCTGTTCACAGCCATTGCCGGAACCCTCGGTTTCAGCGCCGCCGCTGGCGTTCTCGTGACCGTCATGGTCGCCCCCGCCATCGCCGTCACCGGCATCACGGCCACCAACACGGTCGGCATCTTCAACTCGCTGCCGGAGTACATCGAGCTCGATCCGGGTAGCCAGCAGAACACCATCGCCGTGCGCAACCCGGCGCAGCCGGATGCCGCTGCCGCCGACGCGTATGTCCAGGTCGCGACGATCTACAAGCAGAACCGCGAAGAGAAGACTCTGGATGAGATCAGCGACTATCTCGAATGTGCTGCGATTGCCGGAGAGGATAAGCGCTTCTACGAGCACGGTGGCGTCGACCTGCCATCGCTGGTCCGCGCGGCCATCGGCCAGGTCACTAACGATGAAGGCGCGGGCGGCGCCTCCACGCTCAGCATGCAGACGGTGCGCAACATCCTTCAGCAGCAAGCGCTCAACGACGACAGCATCACCGACGAGCGACGAAAGGAACTCATCGCAGAAGCCCTCGACCCGACCCTCGATCGCAAGATCAAGGAGATGAAACTCGCGATCGGGCTCGAGAAGAACTACACGAAGGAGGAGATCCTTCAGGGCTACCTCAACATCGCCGGATTCGGCGGTAACACGTACGGCGTGCAGGCCGCCGCAAACCAGTACTTCAGTGTGGATGCCGCCGACGTGACGATCGCCCAAGCGGCGAGCCTCCTCGCGATCGTGCAATACCCGAACCTGCGCGATCTGAGCGACCCCGAACACTACGCGGCCAACCAGGAACGACGCGACGTCATCCTGACCGCGATGGAGGACTACGACTGCATCACGAGGGCCGAGCGCGACGAAGCGCTCGCCATTCCGGTCGACGAGAACTTCGTCCTGCCGTCCCCGTCGTCGGTCGGCTGCCGGAGCGCGTCCCAGGGCTATGGCTACGTCTGCGATTACGCGCTGCACGTCGTCGACGAGCTCGAGGCACTCGGCGGCACCCCGGAGGAGCGTCAACAGGCCTGGGATCGCGGCGGGTATCAGCTCGTGCTCACCATCAACCCGATCCTGCAAGACGTCGCCTGGAACACCGTGCACCAGTGGGCTCCCTCGAACGAAACCCGCTTCGCGCTCGGCGCGGTCGCCACGTCGGTCGAGGTCGGCACCGGCCGAATCCTGACGATGGCGCAGAACAAGACCTTCGACGACTCCCTCGAACCCGCGGACCCGCTCACCACCAACGCCGTCAACCTCGCATCCGACGTGGCACACGGCGGGTCCCAGGGCTTCCAGCCCGGTTCGACGTACAAGCCGTATGTGCTGCTCGCCTTCCTCGCGGCCGGCCACGGACTCGGCGAGTCGTACAACGCCAGCGTCCGCGAGGTGAACCAGGCGGAGTTCGCCGACAGTTGCGGCCCCTACTACAACGCCGAAAACGTGCTCCAGGGCCCGCCCTGGGGCGGGATCTACAAGTTCCGCAACGACTCGAACGAGTCGGGCTCGTACAACATCATTCGCGGCACCGCAGGGTCGGTGAACTCGGTGTTCATCCAGATGGCGAAAGCCGTCGACCAGTGCGACATCCGCAAGCTCGCCGAATCGATCGGTGTACGCGACGCCGGCGGCAACGAGCTGATGACCCGCCCTTCATGCTCGATCGGGGGTTGCGAGAACAACGTCGCCCCGCTCACGCAGGCAGCTGCCTACGCCGCGATCGCCAACCAGGGCATCTTCTGCGAGCCGATCATGATCGCCGAGGTCATCGACCCCGCTGGTGACCCACAACCGGGTCAGACTCCGGAGTGCGGCCAGTCGCTCGTGTCTCCGGGCGTCGCGAACACGGCGGCACACGCCATGGCTGCGGTGATGGGCGGAACCGGCGCGGCCTCGAACCCGAACGACGGCACCACCTATATCGGTAAGACCGGAACGACCGATGAGTCCGTGCACACCTGGATGGTGGGCTCCTCGACCCGCGTCTCGACTGCTGTCTGGGTGGGCAACATCACCGGCAAGCAGGCGATGCGTAACGTTCGCGTCAATGGCACGAGCGGCGGTCTGTTGCGGCACCGCATTTTCCGGCCCATCGCTCAGGCGATCGATGCCGGGTACCCCGGCGGGGCGTTCCCCGGGCCCGACCCGGCGTTGCTCACCGGCACGCTCATCGAGGTGCCGAACCTCGTCGGCACCACCCTCGAGCAGGCGAACGCCGCTCTGACGATTGCCGAGCTCAACTTCGAGCACGGCGGCGACGTCGATTCCGACCTTCCGGTCGGTCAAGTCGCCGCGACAGACCCCGGCGCGGGCACGGGCGTACCCCGGGGGACGACGGTGCGGGTGTTCACCAGCAACGGGCTCTCCGAACCGGTACCGAACGTGGTCGGCATGAGTCGAGCCGCTGCAGAGGCCGCCATCACCGGTGCCGGATTCAGCGTCGACGCAGTCTGTGTCGACGATGAGGATCTCGGCAATCCGCTGCCACCCCCTGCCGTCGATGAGGTGACCTCGCAAGATCCGCCGGGCGGCTCGATGCGCAACCCCGCGAGCACGACGGTGACGATCCGGTACTACCGGCCGATCTGTCCATGACGCGCGCGCGCGCGGCGGGCGTCGTCCTCGGAGCGACGACCGCCGCAGCGCTCGGGGCGCTCACCTGGGGGGTGTTCGTCGAGCGCACCCGGTTCACGGTGCGCCACGAGGTGTTGCCGATCCTTGAACCCGGCGCGCGGTCGCTGACGATCCTGCATCTCAGCGACCTGCACATGGCTCCGTGGCAACGCAAGAAGCAGGATTTCGTTCGCTCCCTCGTGCGCTACGAGCCCGACCTCATCGTCGACACCGGCGACAATCTGGGGCACATCGATGGGCTCGCCGGCATCCGTCGCGCGTTCGAGCCGTTCCACGGCGTCCCAGGCGTCTTCGTTCACGGGTCGAACGATTACCACGGCCCAGTGCTCAAGAATCCGTTCGCCTACTTTGGCGGCCCGTCGGGGAGGAAGCAGCGGCAACCCGATCTGGATGTCGCAGCGCTCAACACCTTCCTCATCGACGACCTCGGCTGGCTCGATCTCAACAATGCGGCGCGCGCGCTCGAGTTCCGCGGGCATCGGATCGAACTCTTCGGCACCGGCGACGCCCACCGCGGCTGGGACCGACTCGACGCCCTCCCCGGCGCGATCGAAGCGCTGCGCGAAGAGGTGGAGTGGGATGCCGACGCTCGCGCCGTGCTGAAGCTGGGGGTCACGCACGCCCCGTACCGCCGGGTACTCGACGCGCTGACCAACCAGGGCGCCGACCTCATCCTCGCCGGCCACACGCACGGCGGACAGGTGCGCATCCCCGGGCTCCCCGCGCTCGTCACCAACTGCGACATCCCGCGACGCCAAGCTCAGGGCCTCTCGGCCTGGGACGGGCAGCGCCGGTCCGCCCTGCTGAACGTCTCGGCGGGCCTCGGCACCTCGATCTACGCGCCCGTGCGGTTCGCCTGCGCACCCGAAGCCGTGGTGCTCACTCTGGTTCCCGTCGGCTATCCTTGACAGGTTGCCGCGGCGCATTTGCGGGCAACGGGGTATGGCGCAGTTTGGTAGCGCGCGTCGTTCGGGACGACGAGGCCGCAGGTTCAAATCCTGTTACCCCGACGCAATGACTGAGGGACCGCCGACGGGCGGTCCCTCAGTCATTGCTCGTGTTTCACGGGCGGGTCCCATGGCGCCGGTTCCGGCGCACCGCGAAGCGGTGGGTCGGCCGTGCCCATGGGCGTACCCCAGTACCCAGCGGAATCGCACAGCGATTCCGCGTCCGGTTATCCCCAGCTAAGGGACGGCTATTCGTTTATCGCGATTCCGGCATAAACTATGCCCCGGATCCGGAAACCGGAGATAGCGGGGAACAATTGAAGAAGCAAATCACGCAACTCGTGGATGACCTCGACGGCACCGTCCTGGAGTCGGGTAACGGCACCACCATCCGGTTCGCCCTCGAGGGTCGGCAGTACGAGATCGACCTCTCGTCGGCGAACGCACAGCGGCTCCGCTCGGCCCTCGCGCCGTTCATCTCCGCCGGTCGCTCGGTCGCAGGTACCCGCGGCAGCTCAGGTTCGCGCCGTTCGAGCCGGAACGCGAGCGGCGAGCTCGCCGCCATCCGCTCGTGGGCACAGGGGCACGGCTACACGGTCGGCGACCGCGGCCGTATCTCTGCCGAGGTGCGCGAGGCGTACGAGCGCTCCCACTGACCTGCGGTCAGCTGAAGTCGGCGTCCGGTCCGGAACCGTACGAGAAGTCGTACTTCGGCCGCCAGCCGCGGTTGAGCACGCCTCCCGACTCTTCGAGGTAGCACGCGCCGCAGAGTGACTCGTAGGTGACGTCACCAGCGCCGCTTGCACTGAGCCCCGCCGAAGTGTCGATCGCGACCTGGTCGCCGTCGAAGATGAAGTTCCCGTCGATGCTGCGGGCGTTGAAGATCGCTTTGCGGCCGCATCGACAAATCGTCTTCAGCTCTTCGAGTGAGTGCGCGATTTCGAGCAGCCGGCGGCTGCCGGGGAACGCGATGGTTTGAAAGTCGGTGCGGATGCCATAGGCGAGAACCGGTACGTCTTCGTCGATGGCGATCCGGAGCAGGTCGTCGATTTGCTGCTCACCGAGGAACTGCACTTCGTCGAGCAGGAGGCATGCGACATCCGACCCGGTTTCTCGGATCACCTGCTCGCGGCGAGACATGAAGGCGGCGAGCACGTCGTCGTCGGGCGCGATGGTGAAGTCGACGGGGCGCGAGACCCCGAGCCGCGAGATGATGGCCGCTTCGCCTTTGGAGTCGATCGCGGGCTTGGCGAGCAGCACCTGCTGTCCGCGCTCTTCGTAGTTGTACGCGGCCTGCAGCAGTGCGGTGCTCTTGCCCGAGTTCATCGCCCCGTAGCGGAAATACAGTTTCGCCATTCGGGCTACTCGAGGTATCCGTCTTCCGCGGCACGACGGATGAGCTCCGCCTTCTTGCTCGCAGGACGGTCAACGCGCGCGTACTTTTCGCGTACCCGGCGCAGGTAGGTCTTCGCGGTCTCATATTGCACGTTCATCTGCGCCGCGACCTCAGCCGTGCTGTACCCCGTCGCGTAGAGCCGCAGCGCCTCGGCTTCGCCGGGACTCAGCTTGGGGCGAGCGTGGGCTGCCGCGCCACCGGGCGTCGGGCGCCAGACTCGCGCGCTGGGGTCGCCCTGGATCCCCATGACCCGGCGGGCGGTCTCCATAACGGCCGCCATGGTGAGCGACTTCGAGAGGAACGCGGCAGCGCCGGCGGCGAGCGCCCGTTCGCGGGCCTCGCGGGTGTCGACGCTGGAGAGCACGATGACTTTCGCTCCGGCCGCGCGGCAGGTGCGCACCCGGGCTTCGATCGAGACCGGCTCTTTGAGCTGGAAGTCGATGAACACGAGATCGGTCGGGAACGCCGGGCTGTGCACGAGCTGCAGCCAGGTGGGCGCCATCAGCACGACGTCGAAGTCGGTGGCGTTGGCGGTGATCCAGCTGCTCAAGCTGTCGAGGAGCACCTCGTGGTCGTCGAGGATCGCGAGGCGCACGGCGGCGGTGGCGCGCCCGCCGCCCTGCCGGCCGCTCGGGAGCGCCGATACGGCGGGTCGATGCTCCATGGTGCTCACGCGATCAACCTTAGGCGCGAACGGTCGGATCGTCTCGCCGTCAAAACAGCGTCGGTTGCAACCCCGCGGCGGTCGGCGGTGATGGGCTCACGCCCCGGCCCACGCGCTCCCGGTCATATCGGCGATGTAGCGCGAGGTCAGGCGGGGATGCCGAGCACCTTGGCCGTGCGGGCGAGCGTCGCTTTCGCGGTGGCCTTGTTGCTCGACAGGGTGCCACCGAGTGACGGGATCATCTTCTCAAGCACCGGGCGCCACGCATCCGTCTTGTCGGGGAAGCACTTCGCGATCACGTCGAGCATGATTGGCACGGCTGTTGAGGCACCCGGCGAGGCGCCGAGCAGGCCGGCAATGGTGCCGTCGGCGCCGGCAACCACTTCGGTACCGAACTGGATGACCGCCTTGCCTTCGCTATCGCGCTTCATGATCTGCACCCGTTGTCCGGCGGAGATCAGGCGCCACTTCGTGCCGTCAGCGGTCGGGGCGAACTGTTGCAGCGCGCGGATCTTCTTGCCGCGCGTCGCCAGCACTTCGGTGACGAGGTACCAGACCAGCGACAGGTTCTTCAGCCCGGCTCCGATGAACGTGGCGAGGTTGTGCCAGCGCAGCGCCGCGAACAGGTCGAAGTACGACCCGGTCTTGAGGTACTTCGTCGAGAACCCGGCGTAGGGGCCGAACAGCAGACTGGACTGACCGTCGATGACGCGGGTATCGAGGTGCGGCACCGACATCGGGGGGGCACCGACCGACGCTTTGCCGTAGACCTTCGCCGAGTGCTTGCGCACCAGGTCGGGGTCATCCGTGTGCAGGAACTGGCCGCTGATCGGGAACCCGCCGTACCCGCGGATCTCGCGGATGCCCGACCGTTGCAGCAGGTTGAGGGCGTTGCCGCCGGCACCGACGAACACGAAGCGGGCGGCGAACTCCCGCGACGTCGACCCCACATCGTGTTTGACCGCCAGTTTCCAGAGCCCCGTCTTGCGGGAACGCCGCAGCCCGGTGACGCGGTGGTTCAGGTAGAGCGACCCGCCGTCATCGACGAGCCCGGCGATGAGGGTGCGGGTGAGCGAACCGAAGTCGACGTCGGTGCCCGAGGGGATGCGGGTGGCCGCGATCGGCTGATCCTTTCGGCGGCCGGGAATCAGCAGCGGCGCCCAGGAGCGGATGACGGTCGCGTCTTCCGAGTACTCGAGGCCCGCGAACAGCGGGTGATCCTTGAGCGCCTCGAAGCGCTTCTTGAGGTACGCGACATTGTCGGCACCCCAGACGAAGCTCATGTGCGGCACCGGGTTGAGGAAGCTCGCAGGCTCGGGCAGCAGCCCTTCGCTGACGAGGTGCGCCCAGAACTGCCTCGAGACTTGGAACTGCTCGTTGACCTTCACCGCGTTGGTGATGTCGATCGTGCCGTCGGGGAGCTCGGGCGTGTAGTTGAGTTCACACAGAGCGGCATGGCCGGTGCCAGCGTTGTTCCACGGGTCGGATGATTCGCGCGCAACGCCGCCGAGGCGTTCGAAGATCGCGATCTTCCAGGTGGGTTCGAGTTGCGAGAGCAGGGTACCGAGGGTGGCGCTCATGACCCCGCCGCCGATGAGGGCGACGTCGAGGGGTTCAGTCACGCGATGAGTCTATCGAGCGTTCTACAGACCGAGCTGCGCGAGCTCGGCATCCATGCGCCTGGCCAGCTCGGCGTACCCGTCGTCGTTCGGGTGGAGGCGGTCGTCGGCCATCCAGTCGGGATGCCCCTCGATCCAATGTGAGGCGCCCGGGATCCAGTCGGCGCCAATGTCGGCGGCGGCATCCCGAACCCAGCCGATGATGATCTCGACCGATTTGGGCCGCTCATCGGTGTACCAGAACGGTTCGACGACGATGACACGCGCCTCCGGCAGCTCGCTCGACAGGTACGCGAAGTCGGCGACGATTTGGTCACGGATGCCCGTGCCCACCCGGTCGTACGAGAAATTGTCGTTGAGGCCCATCGTGACGAACACGATGTCGGGCGCCTGCGCGACGATCTCGCCCGGCAGATCTCGCGACCCGCGGTTGTTGATGAAGCCGAGGCCGTTGAGGCTCGGGTTGAACTCGGTCCAGCCGCGGTCTTCGCAGATGAGGGTCGACCAGCGGTTTGCGGGATCGGTTGCGCCGGTGCCGAGCGTGTACGAGTCGCCGTAGAACGCGACGAGCGGGATGTCGGGGTCGATCACGTTGACCTCACCTTCCGGCTGAGGGGCGCACCCGGTCGCGACTGCCGCCAAGAGCGCGATCACGCCAGCAAGCCGGACTCTCACACCCGGCTGCCGTTTCGTCAGGAGACGGGGAGGCGCGCGGCGACCAGTTCCGCGATCTGCACGGCGTTGAGCGCGGCACCCTTGCGGAGGTTGTCGTTCGAGATGAACAACGCCAGACCTCGACCCTCCGGAGCGCTCTGGTCGGTGCGGATGCGCCCGACGAGACTCGGATCGGCGCCCGCCGCGTCGAGCGGAGTCGGCACGTCCATGAGCTGCACGCCCGGCGCCGTCGTCAGCAACTCTGTCGCGCGTTCCGGACTCAGGGGGCGGGCGAACTCGACGTTGATCGACAGCGAGTGGCCGGTGAACACCGGGACTCGCACGCAGGTGCCGGCGACCCGGAGGTCGGGAAGTTCGAGGATCTTGCGGCTCTCGTTGCGAAGCTTCTTCTCTTCGTCGGTTTCGCCGAGCCCGTCGTCGACGATCGAGCCAGCGAGCGGCACGACGTTGAAGGCGATGTTCTTGGGGAACTTGTGTGGCGCCGGCATCGTGACCGCAGCGCCGTCGTGCACGAGGCCGATGGCATCCTGCGCAACCGCCGCAGCCGCCTGCTCGAGCAGTTCCTCGCCTCCCGCGAGGCCGGCCCCCGACACCGCCTGGTATGTGCTCACGATGAGGCGCTCGAGACCGGCTTCGGCATCCAGCACCTTGAGCACCGGCATCGCCGCCATCGTCGTGCAGTTCGGGTTCGCGACGATGCCCTTCTTCACCTCGTCGAGGGCGTGCGGGTTCACCTCGCTCACGATGAGGGGAACGTCGGGGTCCATGCGCCAAGCGCTCGAATTGTCGATGACGAGCACGCCCGCCGCGGCGAACCGCGGGGCCTGAACCTTCGACATGGTCGCCCCCGCAGAGAAGATGGCCACATCGAGACCCGTGGGGTCGGCGATCGACGCGTCTTCGATGACGACCTCGTCGCCGCGGAACGGGAGCGTCGTGCCGGCGCTGCGAGCCGAGGCGAAGAACCGAATCTCGGCGATCGGGAAGTTGCGCTCCTCAAGGAGGCGGCGCACGACGGTGCCGACCTGACCGGTGGCGCCAACGACGCCGATGCGGATTCCCGTAGTGCTCATAACGGAAGAGTTTACGGCGAACCCGCGCTGCGCTGCCGCGCGCCCGCGGTCACCAGCCGCCGACTTCCCGCCAGGAGGCCCTAGCGGCCCGTGCCCCCGTGCACCACCGCGTCGCTGTCGGCATCGAGGCCGAACGCCTCGTGCACGATCCGCATGGCGTGCGGCAAGGTGTCGGCGCGCGTGACGACCGAGATCCGGATCTCGCTGGTCGAGATCATCTCGATGTTGATGCCCGCGTCGGAGAGCGCCCGGAAGAGTTGAGCCGACACCCCCGCGGATGTGCGCATCCCGGCTCCGACGACGGCCAACTTGCCGATCTGGTCGTCGTACTGCAGTGCTTCGAAGCCGATCGTCTCCTGTTCGCCGTTGAGGGCGGTGACGACCTTCTCGCCGTCGGCCTTGGGCAGGGTGAACGAGATGTCTGCGAGACCGGTCGCGGCTGCTGAGACGTTCTGCACGATCATGTCGATGTTCGCGCCGGTCCTGGCGACGATCGTGAAGATGTCGGCTGCCTTGCCCGGCACGTCGGGAACACCGACGACCGTGACCTTGGCCTCGCTCAGGTCTCCGGCAACGCCGGTGATGATCGGCTCTTCCACGGATTCCCCTTCCTTCAGGTCGCGTTGCTTCAGGTCGTGCTGCTCGAGCGGCAGCACCCAGGTTCCCTCGTTGTTGTTGAAACTCGACCGTACATGCAACGTCACGCCGTGCCTGCGGGCGTACTCGACGGCACGGATGTAGAGCACTTTTGCACCCGCTGCGGCGAGTTCGAGCATCTCCTCGCTCGTCACCCGGTCGATCTTGCGCGCCTTCGGCACGATGCGGGGGTCGGCCGAGAACACGCCGTCGACATCCGTGTAGATTTCGCACACGTCGGCGCCGAGCGCAGCAGCCAGTGCGACCGCGGTGGTGTCGGACCCGCCACGGCCGAGGGTCGTGATGTCTTTGCTGTCGCGGTTGAAGCCTTGGAATCCGGCGACGATCGCGATGGCGCCGTCGTCGAGGGCCTCACGCACGCGTCCCGG
>NZ_JANMSQ010000069.1:0-8501 GCF_031389465.1 Pseudolysinimonas sp. | reverse complement strand
TGCAGCGCGAAGCTATGCGGCCAGCCGTGCATCACCAGCAGGGTGGGCGCGTCGGGACGATCGGCGCGGCGATGCACGAAATGCACGGTCGTGCCGTCGACCTCAGCGAGAAACTGTGGGTGCGCGTTCAGCCACTCCTCCTGCGCCCGCCAGTCGAGCGCGATCCAGGACTCGACGAGCTCACCCAGATAGCTGTCGGTCATTCCCGACGGCATCCTGCGTGGATTGTCTGGTGTGAACCGGGTGCACCGCAGGCGCTCGTGCAGGTCGGCCAGCGCAGGCGCGGAGACATGGATGCGGAACGGCCGCGGTTCGCTCATCACCCCACGGTAGGCGGGGGCACCGACGGACTCAGCCGATCGTGCGCAAGGCCTGGATGACGCTGGCCAGGTGCGTGCGGGTCTCGGCTTCGGCCCGCACCGAATCCCGATTGGTGATCGCGTCGATGATCGCCGCGTGCTCGGGAGCCGACACGGCGGCGCGGCCGGGATAGAACGCGAGCCGGAACTGGTGCCGCACCCCCTGAGCGCGCAGGCGCTCGAGGATCGCGACCGCCGTGGGATGGTTCGCGATCTCGCGGATGCGACGGTCGAGCAGCTGGTTGAGGCGTGAGTACTCGAACAGGTCGGATTGCGCTGCCGCGAGAATGTCAGCTCGCAGCTGCGTGAATTCCGCGATCTCGGCATCCGTGATGTTCTCGGCAGCCTTCGCGGCGCACAGACCCTCGAGGCTGATGCGCACCTCGAGAATTTCGATCGCCTCGGGGAGCGGGATGGCGCGCACGCGCGAGCCGCGGTTCGGCAGCCGGTCGACGATGCCTTCGGCGGCGAGTTCGAGCAGCGCCGTGCGTACGGCAGCGCGGCTCGCGCCGTAGGTGGCCGAGAGGTCGGCTTCGATGAGGCGCTGGTTCGGCGCGTACTCGCCCGAAACGATCGCCTCACGCAAGACCTTCGTCAGATCGGTGCGCGACGCCGTCGTAGTGCCCATGGCGGCCATCCTAGGAAGTCGTTGCGGCGAGGGAGCGGAGCCACGCGAGCGTGCCGTCGGTCATCCAGGTCGGGGTACGCAGGTCGTCGAGGAACGCACGCGCATCCCGCATCTCACGTTCGCGCCGTGCGGCGTGCTGACGGGTGCCGTCGAGCAGCCGCTGCACGAGCGTGTCCCCGTCGGGCCCGAACTCGGTCGCGATCTGCGCGCGCAGCTCGGCGGTCGCACCGATCTTCTCGGCGGCCGCAAGGCTCTCGAAGACGAGGCCGGCGAGCCCTTTCATGAACACGCTGCGCACCAGCTTGAGCCCGGCCGCGTCGCCCGCGGCGATGCCCACCACGCGGATCGGCAGTCCGTAGGAGCCGAGCGCGTCGGCCGCCGCCTCGGCGCCATCGCCGCTCGCGAACAGCTCCGTTGCCAGCCCGGCGCGCGGCACAGGGGCCATGACCGCGACATCGGCGAAGGGGATGCCGGCCACGACCGCTCGGGTGGCGAGACCGCGCTTGTGGTCGGGAGCACCGGTGTTGAAGTCGGCGAACGCGGCAGGTGTCGTCATCCGGGGGAGGGCTTCGTCGAGCACCGCGTCGGCCGCGCTGGCCCCGACGAGGCTCAGGACGATCGCGGCGCCGTCGACCGCGTCACCGACACTCGACGCGCGGCTCACCCCGGTGAGACTCTCGGACGCGTCGGGGTCGAAGCCGACGACCTCGGCACCGCGCTCAGCGAGGCCGCGGGCATAGATCGCCCCCGCTTCACCGAGTCCCAGCACCGCGATCCTCATGCCCGGATGGTACCGCGGAATTGTCGACAATATCGTCGACGCTTCCGCAGGTGCACCCGTCCGCACTCGCATCCCGACCGTGCTGCTGCTTTCCGTTTTCAGGACTTGGTGGGGAAGGAGGGGAGGATGCTGCGGGAGCTGGGCTCAGCAGCCACGTCCGCGACATCCCCCTCACAACTTCCTGAAAACGGCGAGGCTACTTCGCAGCCGTCCGCCAGCCGCCCTGGTACTCGCTACGAGCCACCTCGGAGTACGGAACCGGGCTGACCACGACGCGAATCTCCACCTGCGTGTGCGGCTGAACGGTGGTCTTCTCGCTGTTCGGGCTCTCGCCCCAGAGGAGGGTGAGCTCGGTGCCGACCTCGACCTCCTGGGCGACGGTCGCGAGCGAGAGCGCGCGGCGCTCGTTCGCGGAGTAGCCGGTGAACATCGAAACTCCGACCGGGGTGCCGCCCGCATCGACGATCGAGTCGAAGTTGCTCGAGCCGTAGTTCGCGTTCGGCAGGTCGAAGAACTGGGCGCCGTCGGACTCTTCGGGGGTGAAGTACGAGCCGAAGATCTTGTTCGTGACGTCGTCGCTGTTCCAGGCGAGCGTGACCTTCTTGCGCTGCGTCGTCGGGTCGACCTTCTCGAGCGCATCGCGGCCGATGAAGTCGTGGTCGAACTTCACGAAGGAGCCGTAGCCGAGCTCCCACGGGGTCGTGTAGTAGTCCTCGATGTCGGTGGCGAGGAACGAGCCGGCGAGGGCGTTGATCGCCTCATACTCGGCCGGGCCGGTCCATTCGCGAAAAGCCCGCTCCGCCTCACTCGAGTAGACGGCGGGAAGCGGCGACGGGATCCAACCCGACTCGAGGGTGTTCGACGAGTACGCGCGCGATCCCACGGGTTCGATGCCGAACTCGGCGCCCTGCTCGAGGATGGTGGTGCGGATCTTCTCGGCGTCGGCGTAGGGGCCCCAGATCTCGAGGCCGGGTGCTCCCGCCATGCCGTGACGCAGGGTACGCACCGGGATGCCGCCCACATTCATGTGCCCGAGGTGGAAGAACTTCACCTTGTCGACGGGGCCGCCGTTGACCTTCTCGATGATGTCCCAGGCTGCAGGCCCCTGGATCTGCAGGCGCCAGTACTTGCGTGATACGGCGGTGCCGTACGGGCGCGAGTTCGAGCGGCGGTCGACCTCGACCTCGACGTCGTAGCCGCCCTTCTCGGCGTGGTACCTGAGCCAGTTGGCAACGGGCGCGCGTCCGACGTAGACGTATTCCTCGTCGGCTTCGTGGAACAGGATGCCGTCGCCGATGACGCCGCCGTTGGAGGCGACCGGCACGATCTGCTTGGCGACGTTGACCGGGAAGTTCTCGGGGCTGTTGATCATCGTGTCGCTGAGGAGCTTGATCGCACCCGATCCTTTGAGGATCAGGTTGTCCATGTGATGCGACTGGTCGAACAGCACGGCGGTGGAACGCCAGGCGCGCTGCTCGCGGCGGAAGTTGGTGAACTCCGAGGGCACGACGGGGTAGATGTAGGTGCCCAACTTGTTGTTGCGTAGCATCTCGACGGCGCCACCGGCCGCGTCGATCTTCTGTTGGAGGTTCTGGGGGGCGGTCATGTCACTTCTCCTGACGTCGTCGTCACGTGGGCCCGCTGGAGGGGCGTGACAGGCAGACTACCTTCCGACATAGATAGTTGTATAGCCTTGTGGACTAGATTGGTGCCAGAATTGTCGACAATCGATCCCGACGCCGGGACCACCCCTCGGAGCCGCATGAAGAACGTCATCGTCACCGATCCGCCCCGCACCGCGGTCGCCGATCTCGACCTTCTCGCCGAGTTCGGCGTCGCAACCGTGCACGAGGCCTTCGGCCGCACGGGACTGGTCGGCGCCTCGCTTCGGCCGCTGCAGGAGGGCGCTCGAATCGCCGGCTCCGCCGTGACCGTGCTGTGCTGGCCGGGCGACAACCTGATGATCCACGCCGCGATCGAGCAGTGCCGGGACGGCGACATCCTGATCGTCACGACCACCTCGCCCTCGCTCGACGGTTCGTTCGGCGAGCTGTTCGCCACCCAGTTGCAGCGCCGCGGCGTGCGCGGACTGGTCACGACGGGCGGGGTTCGGGATGCCGTCGACCTGCGCTCCATGGGCTTTCACGTCTGGTCGGCCGCCGTCAACGCGCAGGGCACCGTCAAGGCGACGCCGGGTGCCGTCAACGTGCCCGTCATCGTGGGTGGTGTGACGGTCAACCCCGGCGACGCCGTCATTGCCGACGACGACGGCGTGATGGTCGTGCCACGGCTCGAGGTCGCCCGCGCGCTCGAGGCCTCGCAGGCCCGCACCGACAAGGAGGCCGCCGCGCGCGCCGCCTACCTCGAGGGCGTCGTGAGCATGGACCAGAACAAGCTTCGCGGTGTGCTCGCCGACCTCGGCGTCACCTACGAGCCGTACACCGAGGCCTGAGCACCGTGGTCGCCCTCGCGAAAAACGGTCTGCGCTGCATGCTCATGAGGGGAGGCACGTCGAAGGGTGCGTTCTTCGTCGCCGCCGACCTGCCCGCGGATCCTGCCGCCCGCGACCGACTCCTGCTGCAGGTGATGGGCAGCCCCGACCCGACCCAGATCGACGGGGTCGGAGGCGCGCATCCGCTTACCAGCAAGGTCGCGATCGTGTCGCCCTCGGCGGAAGCGGATGTCGACCTCGACTACCTGTTCCTGCAGGTAGCCGTCGACGAGCCGATCGTCGCCGACCTGCAGACCTGCGGCAACCTGCTTGCCGCCGTCGGGCCGTTTGCCCTCGAGCGCGGGCTCATCTCGGCGAGCGGCGCGACGACGACGGCGCGCATCCGGCTGATCAACACCGGCGACCTCGCTACCTCGATCTTCCCCACCCTCGACGACATGCCGGAGTACGCCGGTGACACGGTGATCGACGGCGTGCCCGGTGCTGCTGCGGCGATCGAGATCGAGATGGGCGACGAGGCGACCGCGAAGGAGCTGTTCCCCACGGGCAGCGTCATCGATCAGGTCGCGGGGCATCGGGCGACGCTCATCGACAACGGGATGCCCGTGGTGCTGCTCGAGGCCGTCGAGTTCGGGGTCGCGGGCGACGAATCGCCGACCGAGCTCGAATCGCGCGCCGACCTTGCCGCCGACGTGGAGACGGTGCGACTCGAAGCGGGTCGCCTCATGGGTCTGGGGGACGTCTCCGAGCAGACCGTGCCCAAGGTTTTCCTGCTTTCGGCACCCCGCCACGGCGGAGCGATCGATACGCGCGGCTTCATCCCGAAGAAAGTGCACACCTCGATCGGCGTACTCATGGCCGCCTCGATCGCCGCGGCGGTACGCATCCCGGGAACTGTCGCAGCCGGGATCGCCGTCGCACCTGACAACGACGTCACTCGCCTCGAGCACCCCAGCGGCACGTTCGACGCGAAAGTGCGGGTCTACCCGACTGACGGCACATGGCGGGGCACGTCGACATCCATCCGCACCGCGCGCAAGTTGTTCGACGGCACCGTCTTTCCCCGCAGCTACTGAACCCCCGAACCGACCAAGGAGCATCTCAATGACGAAGCCCGGCCCTCGCGACATCGCCCACCTCGGCGGTCTCGAGCTCTTCACCAGCAGATTCGACGAGTCGAAGTGGTTCTTCACCGAACTGCTCGCGATGAAGGAGGTCGGCACGGAGGGCGACTCCGTGTTCCTGCGCACCTGGGACACCTACGAGCGTTGGACGATCAAACTCACCCCGCGCGACCAGTCGGGCGTCGGCAACGTCTCGATGCGCGCCGCCTCACCCGAAGCCCTCGGTCGTGTCGTCGCGTCGATCGAGAAGTCGGGTCGGGGCACCGGCTGGGTCGACGGAGAGCAGGGGGTCGGCACAAGCTTCACCTTCACCGACCCCGATGGCCACCCGATGAGCGTCTACTGGGACTCCGAGTGGTACCAGGCGACCGACGACAAGCCGGCCCTCAAGAACCAGGCGTCGCGCTTCCCGGGCCGCGGGGTGAACGCCCGCCGACTCGACCACGTGAACTACCTCGGCGCGAGCGTCGAAGAAAACGGCGCATTCATGGCGGATGTTCTCGGCCTCGAGTGCACCGAACTGATCCGACTCGACTCCGGCAAGATCGGCGCCCAGTGGTTCCACTTCGGCAACAAGTCGTACGACGTCGTGTACTCCTCCGACCACACCGGCAGCAGCGGACGCCTGCACCACATCGCGTTCGCCCCCGACACCCGCGAAGACATCCTGAAGGCCGCCGACATCTTCCTCGAGAACGGCATCCACATCGAGTCCGGCCCGCACAAGCACGCCATCCAGCAGACGTTCTTCCTCTACGTCTGGGAGCCCGGCGGCAACCGCATCGAGTTCGCCAATGCCGGAGCGCGCCTCATGCTCGCCCCCGACTGGAAAACGATCGAGTGGACCGAGGCCGAACGCAAGAAGGGGCAAGCGTGGGGGATGCAGACGATCTCCACCTTCCACACCCACGGCACCCCGCCCATCGCGGGTTGAGTGCCGCCGAAGGCGGTGTATCGAAACCAGCCCGCTGAACGACTCAGGTGTGCAGGGCCTCGTTGAGGATGACCGCGGCGCCCTCGCGGGGGAGGGCCTCGACGGCGCCGGTCGCGGAGTTGCGGCGGTACAGAATGCCGGACGCGCCGCTCAGCTCGACTGCCTTGATCATGCGCGGCTCTTCGCCGGGGACCAGGAGGGCGAGCTTCGTGCCAGCCGTCACGTAGAGGCCTGCTTCGACGACGCAGTCGTCGCCGAGCGAGATTCCGATGCCGGAGTTCGCGCCGAGGAGTGAGCGGGCACCGATCGACACCCGGTGCGTGCCGCCGCCGGACAGGGTGCCCATGATCGACGCGCCGCCCCCGATGTCGGAGCCGTCGCCGACCACGACGCCCTGTGAGATACGGCCCTCGACCATGGAGGCGCCGAGCGTGCCGGCGTTGAAGTTGACGAAGCCCTCATGCATCACGGTCGTGCCGGGGGAGAGGTAGGCGCCGAGGCGAACCCGCGCCGGATCGGCGATGCGCACCCGGGCGGGCGTCACGTAGTCCACGAGCCGCGGAAAGCGGTCGACGCCGAGCGACGAGATGCCGGCGCGCTGCAGCGCGGGGCGCAGCCGGTCGAATGCTTCGGGCAGCATCGGGCCGGCGGTCGTCCAGGCGACGATCGGCAGGTGGGCGAAGATCCCGTCGAGGTTGAGCTCGTTCGGTGCAACGAGGAGGTGGGAGAGCGCGTGCAGGCGCAGGTACGCATCCGACGTCGAGTCGGGCGCCGCGTCGAGGTCGATGCCGAGCACGACGTGTTCGACGCGCACCCCGCGGCGCGCGTCCGGTCCGAGGTGCGGGGCGAGGTCGGCAGGGATGCCTGCGTCGCTCGGCTCCGTCGTCGACGGCGCCGGGTACCAGGTGTCGAGGACGGTGCCGTCGTCGGCGATGGTGGCGAGCCCGTGGCCCCACACCATCTGAGGCTCGACGGAGGTCATGGTCTCAGCGTATCCGTGGCTAGGGTGGCATCGTGCCGCTCGATCTCACCGCCTCTGTCGTCGAACTGACCCGGCAGCTCGTCGACATCGAGTCGGTCTCGGGCAACGAGACGGCGATCGCCGACGCCGTGGAGGCGACGCTGCGGGCGTACCCGCACCTCGAGGTCACTCGCGACGCCGACGCCGTCATCGCCCGCACGAACCTCGGCCGCGACCGCCGGGTCGTCATCGCCGGGCACCTCGACACGGTGCCGGTCAACGACAACCTCCCCGCCCGTCTGGAGGACGGCGTGCTGTGGGGGCGCGGCACCGTCGACATGAAGGGCGGATGCGCCGTCATGCTCGCGCTCGCCGCCCAGGTCGCGGCCCCCGCGGTCGACGTGACGTGGGTCTGGTACGACCACGAGGAGGTCTCGAGCGACCTCAACGGCCTCGGTCGCATCGCCCGAGCCAGCCCCGAGCTGCTCGAAGCCGACTTCGCGGTGCTCTGCGAGCCGTCGAACGCCGAGGTCGAGGGTGGCTGCAACGGCACCCTCCGCGCCGACGTGCGGGTCACCGGAAAGCGCGCCCACTCGGCACGGGCCTGGATGGGCTCGAACGCGATCCACGCGATGACCCCCGTGTTACAGCAGCTGGTCGCCTATGAACCGCGCGAAGTCGAGGTCGACGGACTCGTCTACCGCGAAGGGCTCAACGCCGTCGGCATCCGCGGTGGGGTCGCCGGCAACGTCATCCCCGACGAGTGCGTCGTCGAAGTCAACTACCGCTTCGCACCCGACCGCGACGCAGAACTCGCCGAACGCCACGTACGGGATGTCTTCGCCGGCTTCGAGGTCGAGATCACCGACGTCGCCGAGGGTGCGCGCCCGGGTCTCACCGATCCGCTGGCCCAGGCCTTCGTGGCAGCCGTCGGTGGGGAGGCGCGACCCAAGTACGGCTGGACCGATGTCGCCCGTTTCGCCGCGCTCGGCATCCCGGCCGTCAACTACGGTCCGGGTGACCCGTCGCTCGCGCACGCCGACGACGAGCGCGTGCCGGTCGAGCAGATCACGCGCTGCGAGGCGGGCCTCCGGCAGTGGCTAACCGCGACTCCCGCGGGTTGAGTAGCGCCCCCCCGAGGGCGCCGCGTATCGAAACCCATGTCGCCGAGATGGGTTTAGATACGCGTGCCGCTTAGCGGCGCGCTACACAAACCGCGGGAGTCGCGGGTAGCCACAGCCGGAGGCCCGCCACGCCGCGCG
>NZ_JANMSQ010000067.1:0-3256 GCF_031389465.1 Pseudolysinimonas sp. | reverse complement strand
CTGCCGGCTGCCAGGCGCTCGGCGTGAGCGGCGACGCCAGACTGGAGCACCAATTGCTCGGTCGTTGAGCCGGTGTCGCGCAGCGCCGGCACGACACCGGCGAGAAGCAGAGACGATTTTCCCGAACCGGATGGCCCGACGACAGCCAGCACCTCTCCGCGGCGCGCTCGAGAGAGCAGAGTCGCGATCTCGTCCTCCCGGCCGAAGAACCTGTCCGCCGACTCCGCGTCGAAAGTGCGCAGCCCGAGGTAGGGGCATTGGTCGCTTCCGGGCGCGGCAATGGTGGCGCGGGTGATCGCCGGATCCTGGCGCAGGATGGCCGATTCGAGTCGCGTCAAGCGCTCGCCCGGTTCAATGCCGAGCGTGTCGGCGAGGCGGGTGCGCGCCTCCCGTAGTACCGCCAGGGCCTCGCCCTGCCGCTGCCCTCGGTAGTTCGCGAGAGCGAGGATTGCCCAGCGCGACTCGCGCAGTGGCTCCTCTCGCACGAGCCGCTGCGCCTCGGCGATGACCGACGCGCTCTCGCCGCGCTCGAGCCGCGCGTCGAGCAGTTCTTCCTCGGCGCTCGTCTTGATCTCGGCGAGTCGGCTCGCCTCGATGCGAGCGGGCGGCCAGTCCGCGACCTCGGGAAACGCCGCCCCGCGCCACAGCGTGAGCGAGCGGCGCAGCGCATCGGCGGCCCGGTCGTGATCCCCGCGGATCGCGTGCTCGCGCCCCGCCGCAACCATCCGCTCGAACTGCTCCGCGTCGAGTACCCCGGCGTCGAGCCCGAAGGCGTAGCCCTGCCCCTCGGTGCGGATCGAGTCCTGCCCGAGCACCGCACGGATGCGGGCTACCGCCGTCTTCACCTGCTGCCACCACGTGCCGGGCTGGTCGTCGCCCCAGCACGCCTCGGCAAGCTCATCGGCCGACACGATCGCGCCCCGGCGCACCGTGAGCGCGGCGAGGATCACCCGATCGCGCGGCCGGATGTGGCCGGCGTCGACGGTGAGCGGACCGAGCACCGAGATGTGCATGCGTGCAGTGTGACGCCCGCTCAACTACTGCGCAAGCAAACGGATATCGAACGAGTATCGGCGGCGCGATAACGGATATCGGCACGCGGGAATCTTCGGGCACCACATCCACTCAATGAAAAGGAGATCCCATGTACTCGAGGCAACGAAGGGCCGCCACCGCAGCCTCACTGATCGCTCTCATGACGATGACGGCATGCGCTCTCACTCCGGGCGACAAGTCATCTGCACCCCCCTCGGTGATCGCGACGCTTCCGGCAACGGAATCGTCGGACGCCGCGTGCCCCACACCTATCGACCGGCGGCACGCCGGCATCATCAGCGACTACTGGTACTCGCGGCTTGCGAGCGATCTCGACGGGGTCGTGCTGCCTCAGCCCGACTGCGTCCGCAGTGGAAGGCACGGCGACGTCACACTCATCTGGATGAAGTCGGACCCGGGATTTCTGCTCACGCTTCTGAGCACGTTTGACCTGGCCGGGTGGTACGAGACCAGCACCTCAGGTGACCTCGTCAGCTTCATGAGCCCTTACGGGACCTCCGTCTCTGCCTCGTATGTCCGACTCGGCTATGCGGACTCGGAGGAGCCGTATGTCGCTCTCGTGTACGTGCGCAACGACATCCCGCCCGCACCGGGCTCCCCGGGCTGGTCGCGGTAGGCGGAAGGACACATGATGATCAGCTTGCCGCGCGCCGCCGCTCTGTCGCTCTCCGCCCTCATGCTGTCCGGTATCGCATTGACGACATCGGCCTGCGCCGGTCCGCCGCCGGCGACAAGACCGAGCCCACGCGCTTCCGCGCCCGCCCCCTTTCCCGACGGCGAACTCGTCGTCTACACCGATGGAGGCGAGGTGAAGATCGCCCCGCCGGACGGTTCCGACCCCGTGAGCCTGACTGACGACATCGAGGGCGAGGCCCTCCACCCGGACTGGTCTCCGGATGGAACGGCCGTCGTCTTCGCCGTACATGACTCGGACGGCACCCGCGACATCTGGGTTGCGCGAAGCGGCGAGACGCCAGCGCGCCTCATCGACTGTGCCGACCCGTGCGTCTGGACCGACGACCCCGCCTGGTCGCCAGACGGATCCGCAATCGCGTTCCATCGTGGAACCGCCGGCGACAGCCGCGGTGGCATTGCGACGCTCGAGACATTCCCGTTGGCTGGGGGGACGCCGGCGATTGTGGCGACAACGGCGGCGGGCACCTACCCGTTTTCGCCTCGGTGGGCGCCAGACGGCAGCCGCCTCGTCGTCGAACTGATCACGTTCTCGTCAGAAGACATCGACGAGGAGGGCGTGGATTCGACCCAGCTTGCGATCATCGATCGGACGACAGGGGCCATCGCCGAGCTGACGCCCGCCGATTGGGGTGCCGGCACTCCCGATTGGGACTCCGACGGCTCCCGAATCCTCTTTGTCTCGGCCCCGGACCCCACCAAGCCTTACACCGAGATTTCCTGGATAGCACCCGCCGGTGGAGCAGCAACCCCGATCACCGATGTCGCGAAGGATCAGCACCGCGCCATCCTCGGCACATGGAGCCCCGATGCCACCCTGGTCGTGTTCGATGAGGAGATCCGTCTCGGGGACCCCAGTTCTGCGGTCATCTCGACCGTCCCGGCGGACGGGGGCGAGGTTGTCGCATGGTTCGCGGGTACTCACCCCCGCCTGCGACCGGTCTCCTGATGCATAGCGACCCGCCTCGGTAGCCAAATGCCGCCCGCGCGAAGTGCACGAAACACAAAAGCCCTGGCTAACCAGGGCTTTCGGTTGGTGACCCCAGCGGGATTCGAACCCGCGTTACCGCCGTGAGAGGGCGGCGTACTAGGCCACTATACGATGGGGCCGTCACGACAACCGTTCGAGTATACATGGCGGTTTGCGCCACCTGATCGCCCGACCCCGAGCCCGATCAGGACTGCGGAGCGAGCACTCTCAAGGCCCCCGGAACGACCTCGACATCCAGCGGGAGGGCGGCAATCCGCTCCCCGTCGCCGTACGCGACGAGCACACTGTCGGCTTCGATGCGCACCTTCTTGGCCCGCACGATCCGCACCCGAGGGTCGGTGACGTGGGTGCCCGCGAAAACGCGCGGGAAGATGCGCAGGAAGTTGAACCGCGACAGCGGCTTCACCATGAGCACGTCGAACAGGCCGTCATCCAGCAGGGCATCGGGGGTGATCTTCATGCCACCCCCGAGCGAGACGCTGTTGCCGAGCGCGACGAGCACGGCTTTCGTCTCGA